>NZ_JBEZJP010000141.1:0-17403 GCF_040653175.1 Actinomadura sp. NPDC048032 | reverse complement strand
GCCAGCTCCTCACCGCCGAGCAGGAGGTCGACCTCGCCAAGCGCATCGAGGCCGGCCTGTACGCCGAGCACAAGCTGGAGGCCGAGGACCTCTCCCCCGCCATGCGCGCCGACCTGGAATGGGTCGCCGCCGACGGCCGCCGCGCCAAGGCCCACATGCTGGAGGCCAACCTCCGGCTCGTGGTGTCGGTCGCCAAGAAGTACTCCGACCGCGGCCTGTCGCTGCTGGACGTCGTCCAGGAGGGCAACCTCGGCCTGATCCGCGCCGTGGAGAAGTTCGACTACTCCAAGGGCTACAAGTTCTCCACCTACGCGATGTGGTGGATCCGCCAGGCGATCCAGCGCGGCTTCGCCGACTCGGCCCGCACGATCCGGCTGCCCGTCCACGTCCTGGAGATGCTCAGCAAGCTGAGCCGCGTCGAGCGCGACATGCACCAGCGCCTCGGCCGCGAGCCCACCCCCGAGGAGCTGGCCGCCGAGCTGGACAAGAGCCCCGAGCAGGTCCGCGAGCTGCTGCGCACCAGCCGGCAGCCGATCAGCCTGGACTCCACCATCGGCGAGGACGGCGAGACCCGCATCGGCGACCTCATCGAGGACACCGACAGCCCCGAGGCGTCGGAGCTGGTGGACCGCCAGCTCATGGCCGACCAGCTGCGCCGCACCCTCGACATCCTGTCCCCCCGCGAAGCCAAGATCATGGCGATGCGGTTCGGGCTGTACGACGGGACGCCGCGCACCCTGGACGAGATCGGCAAGGCCCTCGGCCTGACCCGCGAGCGGATCCGGCAGCTGGAGAAGGAGTCGCTGTCCAAGCTGCGGCACCCCAGCAACGCCCGCCCGCTGCTCGACTTCGCCGTCTGACCACCCGCCGGGCACGGCACGCGAAGGGCCCGCGGGACCGTCACGGTCCCGCGGGCCCTCGCGCGTCGCGCGGCGGCGGTCAGCAGCCCCGGACGGCGAACGCCAGGAACTGCGTGACCTCGCGCTGGTCGAAGTTGTCGTCGGAGCCGGCCACCAGCGTGCACTCCCCCGACCTCAGGCGCGGCCCCCACGCCAGCGCCTCCAGGTTCTGCGCGGGATCGGCGTAGCGGCCGAGGTCGGCGACGAGGCGCTTGCGCGCCGGACGGAACCGCCCGCCCTGGTCGAGCCGGTCGCGGCGCAGCACGTCCGTGGCGCCCCGCACGTCGAACTCGTACAGCCGGACCTTGTATCCGACGCCTTCCAGCCAGGAGCGCTCCAGCGCCAGGAACCGGTGGTCCCCGGCGGCGAGGATCTCCGAGACGCCGCTGTCGGCGGCGCCGGTGGGCGGCTTCGGCGCGACCGGGAGGCGGTCGACGGGGTAGGCGTACTGGGCCGTCACTCGCCCGGCCCGGTCCCACAGGGTGAGGCGGGACATGGCGCCGTGCCGCACGGTCGGCGGCTCCCCGTCCTCGTACCGGGGGCCCTCCGCCATCGCCGCGACGCCGTGCGGAGTGAACGTCAGCGCCTCGAAGCCGGCGTTGCGGCGCGGCCCCCGGTGCTCGGCGGTCAGCCGCAGCGACCGCGGAAGGGCCAGCTCACCGGCGTACCGGCCGTCGCGTCCGGCCCACCGCAGCGACATCGGCGCCAGGGGAATGCCCTCGTGCGCCTCGTCCGGGCGGTCGCCCTCGTTGCCCCACAGGACGCGCCGGGACCGCGGGTCGAAGCGGATCGTCTCCGGGTCGACCGACCCCGGCTTGCCGAATCCCGGGTAGGGGCGGCCGTCCGGGTCCCGCAGCGTGGACACCCCGGTGAGCCGGACCCCGGTGAACGCGCCGGTCGCGGGGTCGATGTCCAGACGGCCGGTGTAGAACCGGGCCGGGTCGTAGCGCCACCGGTCATCGGAGACCAGGTACCAGGTCCCGGTGCGCGGGTCGCGGTCGATGCCCGACAGCCCGCCGACCGTGGTGCCCTTGAACTTCGCCATGTGGGGAAGCCGCCGCTCCCCCAGGAAACGCGTGATCCGCAACTCCCGCGCCGCGGCCGCGGGCCGGGCCCCGTCCGCGGCCTGCGCGCGGACCGGTCCGTCCACGGTCGCGGCGCCCGCCACCGCCGCCACTACCGCGGCCGTCGCCGCCGCCCCGCGCCATATCGTCCTGTACCCGTTCACGTTGCCGCCGTCACCCTTCGCGTCCGACCGAGTGCGCTGCGTCGCGCACGCGGCCAGTATCCTTCATCACGGCGGGTGACGGCGGCGTTTCCTCAGTCGGCGCGGCGGAACTCCAGGATGGCCACGCCCATCAGCCCCAAGCCCATGCCGAGGACGAGGACGATCTCCAGCCAGATCGGGACCACCCAGCCGCCCCAGGTGACGCCCGGGTCGAACGTCCGCAGCAGCTGCGGCGAGACGTCCAGGTGGGAGAACACCGCGTGCCGCAGCGGGTCGACGGCGTAGGTGAGCGGGTTGAACCGGGTCAGCACGGTCAGCCACGCCGGGAGGCCGTTCAGCGGGTACAGGGCCCCGGAAAGGAACATCATCGGCATCATCGCCATCTGCATGAGGCCGAAGAACGACTGCATGCTGTTGATCCGCGCGGCCATCATGACGCCGAACCCGGTGAGCGCGAACGCCCCGACGAACATCAGCCCGAGCAGCTCCAGCAGCAGGCCCGGGTCGTAGGGGACGCCGGCGAGGCCCGCCAGCGACACGATCACCGCGCCCTGCACGGTCGCCACCAGGGCGCCGCCGACGCACTTGCCGACGACGATCGCGGCGCGGCTGACCGGTGCGACGAGCATCTCGCGCAGGAACCCGAACTCGCGGTCCCACACGATCGACCCGGCGGAGAACATCGCGGTGAACATCACCGACATCGCGCACACGCCGGGGAAGATGAACGTCTTCAGGTCGACCGACCCCGCGGGGCCGCCGCTGCGGGCCATGAGGTTGGACAGCCCGGTGCCCATGACCAGGAGCCACAGCACCGGCTGGACGAGCCCGGACACCATCCGCAGCTTGTCGCGCCAGAACCGGATCAGCTCCCGGTGCAGGACGATCTTCACGGCGCGCAGGTCCTGCCGCAGGCCGCGCTCGGGCACCCTGACCCGGACGACCTCGGCGCCCGCCGCCCTCTCGGCCGTGCTCGCCATCGTCACCTCACCTCCTCATCGCGCGCATCGCGACGCGCATCCCGTCGGTCGCCGAGGCCTCGGCGTCGCGGATGGTGGTGCCGGTGAACGACATGAACACGTCGTCCAGGGACGGCCGCGCCACGTTCACCGACCTGATCGGCACGCCCAGCTCGGCGAACAGCCGCGGGACGAACGCCTCGCCGGAGGCCACCGAGAACGCGACCGCGCCCTCCGACACGACGGCCTCCAGCCCGAACCGGTCCTTCAGCGCGGCGATCGCGGCCTCGTCGTCGGCGGTCTGGATGCGGACCCGGTCCTCGCCGACGCCGGCCTTGAGCGCCTCGGGGGTGTCCAGCGCCACGATCCGCCCCGAGTCCATGATCGCGATGCGCCCGCAGTACTCGGCCTCGTCCATGTAGTGCGTCGTCATGAAGATCGTGATCTCCTCGGCGGCCTGCAGGTGCCGGATGTACTCCCAGATCGACGCCCGGGTCTGGGGGTCCAGGCCGACGGTCGGCTCGTCCAGGAACAGCACCCGCGGGGAGTGCAGCAGGCCGCGCGCGATCTCCAGGCGGCGCTTCATCCCGCCCGAGTAGGTCTGCACCAGGTCGCCGCGCCGGTCCCACAGGTTGACCATCTCCAGCACCTGCCGGATGCGGTCGGCCGTCACCGAGCGCGGCACCCCGTACAGCTCGGCGTGGAAGCGCAGGTTCTGCTCGCCCGACAGGTAGCCGTCGAGCGTCGGGTCCTGGAACACCAGCCCGATGTTGCGGCGGACGTCGTCGCGCTCGCGCACCACGTCGTACCCGGCGACCCGCGCGCCGCCGCCGCTCGGGCGCAGCAGCGTGCACAGCATGTTGATCGTCGTGGACTTGCCCGCGCCGTTCGGGCCGAGGAAACCGAAGATCTCCCCTGGCCGCACGGTGAAGTCGATTCCCCGCACGGCCTCCACGTCACCGAACCTCTTGGTCAGGCCGTCGACCTCGACGGCCGGTCCCCCGTCCGGCATGGGGGCCTCCCTCCGCATGGAGCGAACACCCATATTTTGGGCCACCCAACGGTAGGGATAACCTATTTCTCAGGTCAAGAGAAATAAGACCGGCCAAGAACCCCCAGGGAGCAGTCGTGGAGGACCGGCCCGATCCCCTGTCCGCGTCGCCCACCTACCTGCTGTTCGAGACGGGACGGCTGGTGCGCCGCACCTCCGCCCGGATGCTCCCCGACGGGTCGAGGCTGCCCCACCTGCTGGTGCTCGGGTGCGTGGCGCGGCACGGGCCGCTGTCGCAGCGCCAGGTCGCCGAACGGCTGCGCATGGACGCCGGCGACCTCGTGGGCATCGTCGACGCGCTGGAGACGGCCGGCCATGTCCGGCGCCACCGCGACCCCGGCGACCGGCGCCGGTACGCGCTCGACGCCACCGAGGACGGGCGGCTGTTCCTCGGCGCGTGCCAGGACGACCGCGCCCGCCTGGACGAGGCGCTGTTCGAGGCGCTGTCGCCCGACGAGACCGACCTGCTCAAGGAGCTGCTGCTGCGGGTCCTCGCCCACCACGACGAGCGGTTCGCCGCCCCGGACGAGGAGCCGGCCCGCCGGAACGGGACGGGTCAGCGGGCCGCCGCCGGGATCGCGAGCGGCAGCACGGCCTCGTCGTAGCGGCGCAGGACCAGCCGGGCGGCCGCGCCGTGCGCGCCGAGCGGCGCGGCGACCGCGTCGGCGCCGCAGGCCCGCATCCGGTCATGGAACCGGCCGGGCGCCAGCAGGTAGGACGCCACGGCGATCCGGCGGGCGCCGCGCCCGCGCAGCCCCGCGACGACCTCGTCCAGCGGCGGTCCGCCCGCCGCGACGAAGCCGTGCGGGACGGGCCGCCCGAGCCGCCGCGCCAGCAGCCGGGCGGCCGCGCGCACGTCGGCGGCGCCCGCCGGGTCGGCGGACCCCGCCGCGCCGAGGACGACCGCGTCCCGGCGGTCCGGCGAGATCCGGTCCTCCTCGGCCAGCCGGGCGGCCAGCGCCCCGGCCAGCAGCGCGTCCGGGCCGAGCGGCCGGGACGTCACCGCCCCCGGCAGCAGGCGGCCCGCCCGGCCGGGGACGTCGACCAGGGCGTGGTACCCGCGCGCCAGCAGCAGCGGGACCACGACCACCGGGACGCCGCGCAGCCCCTCCGCCGCCTCCTCCAGCGACGGCTCGGACAGCTCGCCGTACGCCTCGGCCACCCGCAGGCCCGGGCGCATCGCCCGGACCCGGTCCAGCAGCGCCCGCACCACCGCGGGCCCCGCCGGGTCCCTCGTGCCGTGCGCCACCGCGAGCAGCGCGGGCGGCGTGCCTCCGGCCTCAGCCACCGGCGCCCGCCGGGAGCCGGTCGGCGATCCGCGGGTCGCACGCCAGCCGGTACCCGCGCTTGACGACGGTCTCGACGATGCCGGGCCGGCCGAGACCGCGCCGCAGCCGTGCCACCGCCATCTCCACCGCGTGCTCGTCGGCCTGCGGGCGGGCGTCCCGCGGCCGCGCCTCCCGCGCCCAGGCCTCCCTGATGCCGGGCGCGACGGCGAGCCGGCCCGGCAGCACCCCGCACAGCTCCGCCCGCGACACCACGTGCCCGGGGCGCCGCGCGAGGGCCCGCAGGATCGCCATGGGCGCGGGCGCGATGGGCCTCAACTGGCCGTCCAGGACGACGGCGTGCCCGCGCAGCTCCAGCGAGAAGCCCCGTACCGACAGCCGCCGCGACCGCCGCCGCGGCAGGTCGGCGACCAGCGCCCGCACCAGCGCGCCGAGCCGGGCGCGTTCCGGCTGGACGGTCGGGACGCCGCGCTCGGTGAGGGCCTGCGCGGTGACCGGGCCGACGCACGCCGCCACGACATGGGTGCGCAGGGCCTCCAGCAGGGCCTCCTCCAGGTCGTCCTCGGCGGCGACCGCGAGCGTCGCGGCGACCGCCGGAGCGCTGGTGAAGGTGATCGCGTCGATGGTGCCCGCGACCGCCTGCCCGACGAGCCGGCGCAGCTGCGTGGAGTCCTCGGACCGCGACCAGCGGTACACCGGGATCTCGATCACCTCGGCGCCGGCCGCGCGCAGGGCCGCGATCACCTCCGGCTGGCGCTCCCCGTACAGCTGCACGGCCACGCGCGCCCCGGCCGGCTCCCGGTCCAGCAGGTGCCGGATCACCTCGGCGCACTCCTCCGAGTCCGGTGACCAGCGCTCCTGCAGGCCCGCGGACCGGATCGCGCCGCGCGCCTTCGGGCCCCGCGCCAGGATGTCGGTCTCGGCCAGGCGGCCGATGAGCGCCTCGCGCATGCCGTGCCCGTCGGCCGCCTCCAGCCACGCCCGGAAACCGATCCCGGTCGTGACCACGACGTGGTCCAGGGGCCCGGACAGGCACGCCCGGGTGGCCTCCAGCAGCTCGGCGTCGTCGGCGAGCGGGACCAGGCGGATGGCGGGCGCCAGCACGACCCTCGCCCCGCGCCGCTCCAGCAGCGTCGCGAGCTCCTCGTGGCGCCGGGCCGCGGTCACGCCGACGGCGAACCCGGCCAGCGGCTCACTGCCGGTGCTCATCGGTGAGCGCCACCTCCACCCGGTCCCCGGAGCGGCGGACCGGGAAGGTCGGCAGCGCCACCCGCGGGTCGTCCAGGCACGCCCCGGTCCGCAGGTCGAACACCTGCTTGTACATGGGGGACGCGACGGTCGGCGCCTCGTCCCTGGTGCCGAGGATCCCCCGCGACATCACGTAGGCGCCGCTGAACGGGTCGAGGTTCGACAGCGCGTACAGGCCGCCGTCGAAGGTCCGGAAGATCGCCACCTGCGTCCCGTCCACCATCGCGCAGGCGCCCCGCTCGGGGGTCAGGCCGGCGTAGGAGCAGATGTCGAACCAGCGGGCCGCGGGCCGGCCCGCCCGCTCCCTGACGATCGTCGCTTCGGGTGTCGTGGTCATCGCGCGGCAACCTCCTGGCGGGGAACTGTCCGATGGTCCGATACTCGGAAGGGGCGGTTTCGCGGTTGGGTCTCCTTTGTCACCGCCGTGTTAAAAGGGGCTCACCTCGCGCCGGGTGCGGCGCCGTCCCCCTCGGCGGGCAGGGGCCGCAGCCGGACGGCGCACACCTTGAACTCCGGCATCCGCGAGACCGGGTCCAGCGCGGGGTTGGTGAGCAGGTTCGCGCGGCCCTCCCCCGCCCAGTGGAACGGAATGAAGACGGTGTCGGAGCGGATCGAGCCGGTCAGCCGCGCGGTCACGGTGGCCGCGCCCCGGCGGCTCTCCACCCGCACGCCGGCGCCGTCCTCGATGCCGAGGCGCCCGGCCAGGTCGGGGTGCAACTCGACGAACGGCCCCGGCGCCGCCTCGGCCAGCCGCCGGACGCGCCGGGTCTGCGCGCCCGACTGGTACTGGGCGAGGACGCGCCCGGTGGTCAGGTACACCGGGTAGTCGGCGTCGACGTCCTCGGCGGCGCCGCGGTGCTCGACGGGGACGAACCGCGCCCGCCCGTCGGGGGTGGGGAAGCGGTCCAGGTAGGGCCTCGGCGTTCCGGGGTGGTCCGGCGACGGGCAGGGCCAGAACACCCCGCCCTCGGCCTCGATCCGCTCGTAGGTGATGCCGGAGTAGTCGGCGGGGCCGCCCGCGCTCGCGCGGCGCAGCTCCCCGAACACCGCCCGCGGGTCGGTGCTCCACTCCCCCGGCGCCCTGAGCCGCTCGGCGAGCGCGGCGAGGATCTCCAGGTCGGTGCGCACGCCGCCCGGCGGGCGGACGGCGCGGCGACGCCGCAGCACCCGGCCCTCCAGGTTCGTCATCGTCCCCGACTCCTCGGCCCACTGCGCGGTCGGCAGGACGACGTCGGCGCGCCGCGCGGTCTCCGACGGCACGAAGTCCGCCACCACGAGCAGGTCGAGCGCGCCGAGCCGCTCCTGCACGGCCGCGGCGCGGGGCGCCGACACGACGGGGTTGGACCCGAACAGCAGCAGCGCCTTCGGGCCGTCCTCGGTGCCGAGCGCCGACAACAGCTCGTAGGCCGACCGTCCCGGCCCCGGCAGGGCGCCGGGGTCGACGCCCCAGACCCCGGCGACGTGCGCGCGGGCCTGCGGGTCGTCGATCCTGCGGTAGCCGGGCAGCTGGTCGGCCTTCTGGCCGTGCTCGCGCCCGCCCTGCCCGTTGCCCTGCCCCGTCAGGCACCCGTACCCGGAGCCCTCGCGGCCCGGCAGCCCGAGCGCGAGGGCCAGGTTGATGAAGGAGCTGACGGTGTCGGTGCCGCGCGCGTGCTGCTCGGACCCCCGCGCCGTGAGGACGTGGGCGCGGGAGGCCCGGGCCAGCAGCCGGACGGCCTCGCGCATCAGCGGCACGGGCACGCCGGTGATGCGCTCGGCGCGGTCGGGCCAGTAGGCGTTGGCGACCGTCCGGACGGCGTCGAACCCGGTGGTGCGGGCCGCGATGTACTCCTCGTCGGCCAGGCCCTCGGCGAGCGCCAGGTGCAGCAGCCCGTTGGCGAGCGCGATGTCGGTGCCGGGCGTCGGCTGCAGGTGCAGGTCGGCCTGGCGGGCGGTGGCGGTGCGGCGCGGGTCCACGACGACGAGGGCGCCGCCGCCCTCGCGCATCCGCGCCAGGTGCCGCATGAACGGCGGCATCGTCTCGGCCGGGTTGCCGCCCGCGAGCAGGACCGCGCCGGACGCCGCGAGGTCGGTGACCGGGCCCGGCAGGCCGCGGTCCAGGCCGAACGCCCGCCCGGACGCGGCGGCCGCCGACGACATGCAGAAGCGCCCGTTGTAGTCGATCTGGGAGGTGCCGAGCGCGATCCGCGCGAACTTGCCGAGCTGGTACGCCTTCTCGTTGGTCAGCCCGCCGCCGCCGAACACCGCGACGGCGTCCGGCCCGTGCCGCTCGCGCAGCCGCCCGACCTCCGCGGTGACGCGGTCGAGCGCCTCGTCCCAGCCGCACGGCTCCAGCGGCGCGTCCCGGTCCCGGCGCATCAGCGGCGCGGTCAGCCGGTCGGGGACGGTGAGCACCTCGGCCGCCGTCCACCCCTTCTGGCAGAGCCCCCCGCCGTTGGCCGGCACGTCGTCGCGCGGCGTCACCCGCAGGGGCTCCGCACCGCCGTCGTGCAGCGTCATGCCGCACTGCAGGGCGCAGTACGGGCAGTGCGTGGGAGTCTCGGCCATCCGCCGAGAGTCGGCGCGCCCGGTTTCACCGGCGAGTCCCGCGCGTGACCCCGGCGTTAAATGCCCTTCACCCCCGCGCGCCCGGCGATGTCAAGGAGTCGGGCCCGCGGAACCGCGACACGCCTTGACGAACGCGTGTCAAGCGTTGTCGATCCCTGTCATGGCCTATTCGTTGCCTTTTGCCCGGTTGCCGAACGGATTCGCGGTGCTCCGGCGATCTCGCGGACGGATGCGGCCGCCGTCCCGGGACGGCCGGAACCGGTCCGGGGTGATCACGCTTAACCTCGGAGCATGCCCGACCTTGCCTACTACGCCTCCCTGCCGCGGGCCCGCGGCGCCGCGGCCGCCCTGCTGCTGGACGACCTGGGGCGGGTGCTGCTGGTCAAGCCCACCTACAGCGAGGGCTGGTTCCTGCCCGGCGGGGTGATCGAGGCCGACGAGTCCCCGCTGTCGGCGTGCGTGCGCGAATGCGAGGAGGAGCTCGGCCTGGTCCCCCGGCTGCACGGCCTGGCCTGCGTCGACTGGGGATCGCCGCGCGACGACGGCGTCGACGCGGTCAACGTCTTCGTGTTCGGCGGCACCATCACCGGCGAGGAGATCGCGGCGATCCGGCTGCCCCCTGAGGAGCTGTCGGACCACATCCTCGTGGCACCGGAGAAGGTCCCCGAACTCGCGCCGCCGCACGTGTCGCGCCGGATGGAGCCCAGCCTGCGGGCCATGGCCGCCGGCAGCGCCGTCTACCTGGAGGACGGCCGCGAGCAGGCGTTCGGGACCGCCCGCGCCTGAACCGGGCCGGGCGGTCGCTCCGGCGCCCCGCCCGCACCCGCGACACGGCCCCACCCGTATCGCGGCTGGAGCCGCACCGCGCCTATCTCCGCAGCGCTCTACACCGACACGGCGTCCTGGATCGTGCGGGCGCGCTCCGGCTCCGCGGCATGGGCGCAGTGGGCGCAGCAGTAGAAGTGCCCGCCCACGTCCACGCCGTGCCCCATGATGCGGCACTGGCAGTGCTCGCAGATCGGCGCCATCTTGGTGACCGCGCACTCGAACGAGTCGAACGTGTGCACCTGGCCCTGCGCGTGCACCTCGAACGCCATCGCGTACTCGTTCCCGCAGACCTCGCAGGTTCCCATCGTCACGTCTCCGTTCCCCCGCCGCCTCCCCCTGGGTGCCTACCCGGGCGCGCCCGGGTCTACCCCGCACCTCACAGCGGGCGGGACACGCTGTGCAGCGGAGTTATCACTGCCGTATGACCGGTCACACACGGGCGAAACCCCGGATTCCTACGGTCGGGCCGTCCGAGCGACCCAAGGAGACCCCCTGATGACCGCCACGACCGAAGCCGCGCGCGCCGAGCGCACCCGTCCGCCGAAGGGCCGGTGGATCGACGACTGGCGCCCCGAGGACCCCGCCTTCTGGGCCGCCGGAGGCTCCCGGACGGCCCGCCGCAACCTCGTGTTCTCGATCTTCTCCGAGCACATCGGGTTCTCGGTGTGGACGCTGTGGTCGGTGCTGGTGCTGTTCCTCGGCCCCGCCTACGGCGTCGACCCGGCCGGCAAGTTCACCCTCACCGCCGTCCCGGCGCTCATCGGGGCGGCGCTGCGCATCCCCTACACCCTCGCCGTCGCCCGCTTCGGCGGCCGCAACTGGACGATCTTCAGCGCCGCGCTGCTGCTCGTCCCCGCGGTGCTGGCCGCCGTCCTCATCGAGCCGGGCGTCTCGTTCACCACGCTGCTGGTGCTGGCGGCCGTCGCGGGCGTCGGCGGCGGCAACTTCGCGTCCTCGATGGCCAACATCAACGCGTTCTACCCGCAGCGCCTCAAGGGCTGGGCCCTCGGGATCAACGCGGGCGGCGGCAACCTCGGCGTCGCCGTCGTCCAGCTCGTCGGGCTGGCCGTCCTCGCCACCGCCGGCAAGGACCACCCCGGCCTCGTCGCGGGCGTCTACATCCCGTTCATCGTCCTCGCCGCCCTCGGCGCCGCCCTCGCCATGGACAACCTCGCGCACGCCCGCAACGACGGGCGGGCCATGCGCGACGTCTGCCGGGACGGCCACACCTGGATCATGTCGGTGCTCTACATCGGCACCTTCGGGTCGTTCATCGGGTTCGGCTTCGCGTTCGGGCAGGTCCTGCAGGTGCAGTTCGCGGCCGAGTTCGACACGCCGATCAAGGCCGCCTACCTGACGTTCCTCGGCCCCGCGCTCGGGTCGCTGATCCGCCCCGGCGGCGGGTGGCTCGCCGACCGGCTCGGCGGCGCCAAGGTCACCTTCGCGACCTTCGTGGCGATGGCCGTCTCGGCGGCCCTCGTGCTCACCGCCTCGCGGCTCGGGTCGCTCGGGCTGTTCCTCACCGGCTTCGTGCTGCTGTTCGCCTTCAGCGGCCTCGGCAACGGCTCCACCTACAAGATGATCCCGGCGATCTTCAGGGCGAAGGCGCACGACGGCGTCGCGGACGGCGGGGACCCGGACGCCGCCGAGCACGAGGCCCGCCGCCTGTCCGGCGCGCTGATCGGCATCGCGGGCGCCGTCGGCGCGTTCGGCGGCGTCCTGGTCAACATCGCGTTCCGGCAGTCGTTCCTGACCTACGGGACCGGCGACGGCGCGTACATCGCGTTCATCGCCTTCTACGCCGTGTGCTGCGCGCTCACCTGGCTGGTCTACCTGCGGGCCCGCCCGGGGAGGCCGGCGGGCGTCTGACGGCGGACTGCCGGCCCGAGCGCCGCCGCCGCGCCCGGCCGGGCCCCTCCCCGGGGTCCGGCCACCGCGGCGAGCGGCCCGAGGAGCGCAGCACCGCCTCCCACGCGTCCCCCGGCTCCAGCGGCAGGTGCGGGACGCCCCAGTGCCACGCCGGCACCAGCAGGTCAGGGTCGCGCGGCCGGTAGTCGGCCCCGATCGCGCGGGCCATGTCCCAGGCGTGCAGGTGCCACTCCACGCACGCCGCGCCCGCGTGGTCGCCGACCGTGTACTTGGTGCCCCGGTAGATCAGGTGCGTCCGGTCCCACATGTCGGGCATGAGGTCGGCGTACGCCCCCGCCGACACCCCGAACGCCAGGATCCGCTCCGGGCCGGGCTCGGGCGGCAGCACCGCCAGCTCGGCCGCGTTCTGCCGCGCCTGCTGCCTGATCAGCACCGCCGTGGCCGCGTCCTGCGCGAACAGCTTCGCCAGCCGGCTGTCGGGCGCGTCCTGGAGGTACTCCAGGAAGTTCTCCGCGACGCACCGCAGGTGCCCCGCGAGGTCGATCAGCTGCCAGTCGGCGCAGGGAGTCGGCACGTCCCAGTCGGCGACGGTCTCCGCCAGGGCGATGATCGCCTTCACGCCGTCCTGGTAGGACTCCAGTACGCGGCACCGGTCCGGCGGCGTGCGCTCCACGTGACATCCCCCAACGTCCAGAGCACCCTGTGCCCTCCCCGCCGGGACGCGCAGGCGCGAACGTGCGGCGCGAGCACCCCCGGCGTTCCCCGGAGAGGGCAGACTCTCAAAGTTCGGTGGCCCGTGCCACCCGGTGACGCCGTGTCGCCGCGTGCCCGCGGCGGCTCACACGCGGGTGGCGGGCCGCGTCCTGAAGCTCAGCCGGTGCGCCTCGCGCGCCGTGCGCAGGCGGTCGACCTCGTCGGTCCACGGGCGCACCGCCGGGCGCGCCTTGGCCTTGCGGTAGGCGATCTCGGCGGCGCGGCGTGTCTTGGCGTCCTGCGCGGGCGTCGAGTACACCTTCGGCCCCATCGCGACCCGCTCGGCCGCCTCGGCGGCGGCGAGCACGGCCGTCATCGCCCGGTCGAACGCGACCGTCAGCTCCCCCAGCTCCGGCTCGGCGGCGCCGGACGCCTGCGCGTCGCGCAGCGCCCGCTCCGCGTCGCCCGCCGCCGCGAGCCTGTCGTCGTACTCGGCGGCCAGCCGCTGGTCGGCCTCGTACGGCTCGGCGACGTCCTTGCTCACCCGGCGGCCCAGCGGCATGGCGGTACTCCCTCGACGGTCGTGCAGTGTTCGATCGAGGTAAGCGTACGCGGGGTCCCGGCGTGTTGCGGCGGCGGACACCCGGCTTCGGCCCTTTACGTAGTAAGGTCTGTCCTCATGGTCAGGCAGCCCAGCATCAACGCCCAGAACCGCGCCCCCCTGTCCACCGAGCGGATCGTCGAGGCGGCCCTGCGCATCGTGGACGGCCAGGGACTCGGCCGCCTCACCATGCGCCGCCTCGGCGACGCGCTGGAGGTCGAGGCGATGGCGATCTACCACCACCTCCCCCGCGGCAAGGAGCAGCTCCTGGACGGCCTGGTCGCGCACGTCGCGGCCGCCCCGGCCGACACGTCCGCCTCCGGGCGCTGGCAGGACGTCCTGCGGGCATGGGCGGACGGCTACCGCGAGCGCCTGCTGGCCCACGCGGGCGTCCTCCCCCTGGTCGTCACCCGCCGCAACCCGGCCGCGCTCGCCGCCACCCTCGCGTCGCTGCGGGAGGTGCTGCGCCGCGGCGGCGTCGCCGAGGACGCCGCGGCCGTCGCCGCGCACACCCTGCTCGGCTACGTGATCGGCCACGCGGCCCTCGAGGTGCGCGGCACCGCCGAGGACGGTGCCGCCGCCCGGATCGCCTCCGGCGAGGACGGCGCGGTCGACTGGGACGCCCGCTTCCGCGCGGGCCTCGGCGTCGTCCTCGGCGGCGTGCGCTAGAACCGGTCAGTCCTCGATGAGGATGACCTCCAGGTGCCGGGGGCCGTGGGCGCCCTCGACCCGCGCCGCCTCGATGCCGTAGGTGGCGGACGGCCCGCTGATCCACGTCAGCGGGCGCGCCGGGTCGAGCCGCCCGACCGCCTCCGGGACCGTGCCGACGATCTGGTCGGCGTGCACCACGCACAGGTGGTAGCCGGGGACGAGGGTGAGCGCCCGCCTGCCCTGCGCCCGGCCGCCGTCCAGGACGACCGTGCCCGTCTGCGCGACGGCCACCGCGCACCCGGTGACGACGCCGTCCGACGCGGCGAGGGTCTCGAGGTCGACCGCCGGGGCGTCGGCCAGGGCCCGCACGCCGTCCAGCTCGGCGAGCCACCCGAAGGGCAGGTCGGCGGGGACGACGATCTGCTTGACCTCACGCCCCCACAGCGCGGCCGCCACGGCCGTGCCCGCCTCGTCCGCGCCGACGTGCCGGACCGCCGCGCGGTTGTCGGCGACCCGCTCGGTGAACAGCGCGAGGACGTCGGCCCTGGTCTCGGCGTCGGTCGCGGCCGGCCGCCGGGCGTAGCCGCGCGGAACCGGCGGGCGCGGGCCGCGGGCACCGCCGAGCGCCTCGCGGACCCGGCGCAGCACCTCCTCGCGCGAGCTCATGCCCGCGTCCTGTCCCACCAGCCGCGGAAGCTCTCGGCCGGCGGCGCGGGCAGGTCGCGGGCCTCGGTCCACTTGCCGAGCAGGCCCGGGAGGCGGCGGATCCGCCCGCCGCGCGACAGCAGCCGCGCCCAGCGTGCGCCGCGCCGCACCGCCGCCTCGTGGCGGCGCGGATCGCCGAGCGTCCAGGCGAGGCCGCGCATCAGCGCCATCTCGGGCGTCGGGACCGGGCGCCTCCGGCGCGACTCCACCACCTTCCCCCGCAGGTGCACCAGCAGGTCCGGGATGTCGATCTTCACGGGGCAGACGTCGGCGCACGCGCCGCAGAGCGTGGACGCGTAGGGCAGGGACGCGTCGGCGGCGCTCTCCACGCCCCGCGTCAGCGGGGTGAGCACCGCGCCGATCGGGCCGGGGTGGACGGGGCCGTAGGGGCGCCCGCCCGTCCGCTCGTAGACGGGGCAGACGTTCAGGCAGGCCGAGCAGCGGATGCAGCGCAGGGCGGCGCGGCCGACCTCGTCGGCGAGCGCGCGGGTGCGGCCGTTGTCGAGCAGGACGAGGTGGAAGGCGCGCGGCCCGTCGTCCGGCGTCACGCCCGTCCACGTCGAGACGTACGGGGTCATCCGGTCGCCGGTCGACGAGCGCGGCAGGAGCTGGAGGAACACCTCCATGTCATCCCATGTCGGGACGACCTTGTCGATACCGGCGACACTGATCAGCGTCTCCGGGAGCGTCAGGCACATCCGCGCGTTGCCCTCCGACTCCAGCAGGACCAGGGTGCCGGTCTCGGCCACCAGGAAGTTCGCGCCGGTGACCGCGACGCGGGCGCGCAGGAAGCGGTCGCGCAGGTGGGCGCGGGCGGCGGCGGCCAGCGCCTCGGGATCGTCGGCCGGGCCCGGCCCGGCGGCCGGGACCGCGCGCCGGAACACCTCCGCGATCTCCGCGCGGTCGCGGTGCGCGGCCGGGGACAGCAGGTGGGACGGCGCGTCCTCGCCGAGCTGCACCGCCATCTCGGCGACGCCGGTCTCGCGGACGGTCACGCCCGCGCGGGCCAGCGCGTCGTTCAGGCCGATCTCCCGCGTCGTCGCGGACGCGGCCTTGACGACCTCCCTGGCGCCCGTCGCGCGGACCAGGCCGGTGACGACGCGGCGCGCCTCCGCCGCGTCCGCCGCCCAGTGCACGGTGCCGCCCGACTCGGTGACGGCCCGCTCCAGCTCCTCCAGATGGGCGTCCAGGTCGAGCAGCGCGCCGTCCTTGATCGCTCGTCCGGCCTCGCGCAGGTGCTCCCAGTCGGCGGCCTCGGCCGCCGCGGCGGCCTCCCGCTCCCGCAGCGCGGCCGTCGCGCCGCGCAGGTTGCGGCGCAGCCGCGTGTCGGCCAGTTCCGGCCGTGCGGCGGCGGCGAACTTCGGCCTCGGCGCCGGGACGGGTCCGCTCCTGCCGGAGGACGGCGGCGTCCCCGGAGAGGAGGCCGTCACACCGGCCCCGTCTCCGCGAGGATCTCCGCCAGGTGCATCGTCCGGACGCCGCCGCGCAGCCGCGACAGCGCGCCGCCGATGTGGGCCAGGCACGAGTCGTCGACCGCGCAGACCACGTCCGCCCCGGTGGCGCGGACGTGCCGGACCTTGTCGGCCACCATCGCGACCGACACGTCCGCGTTCTTCATCGCGAACGCGCCGCCGAACCCGCAGCACTCCCCCGCGGACGGCAGCTCCACGAGGTCCAGGCCCCGCACCGCGCGCAGCAGCCGCACCGGCCGGTCGCCGACGCCGAGAGTGCGCAGGGACCGGCAGGACGGGTGGTAGGTGACCCGGTGCGGGAAGTACGCGCCCACGTCGGTGATCCCGAGGACGTCGACGAGGAACTCCGTCAGCTCGTAGACGGCGAGGCCCTCGGCGGCGCGGGCCAGGCCGGGGTCGCGGGCCGTACGGGCGATCTTCGGGTAGTCGGCGCGGACGGTCGCGGCGCACGACGCCGACGGCGCCACCACGACCTCGCAGCCCTCGAACGCGGCCGCGTGGGAGCGGGCGAGCCCGGCCGCCTCGCGGTGGTAGCCGGCCGTCCAGTGGAACTGGCCGCAGCACGTCTGCCCCGGCGGGAACGCCACCTCGTGCCCGAGCCGCTCCAGCAGCACGGTCACGGCCTTCGCGGTGCCGGGGAACAGCACGTCCTCGAAGCACGCGACGGACAGCGCGACCCGCACCGGCCTCACTCCCCCCGCCCCCGCAGAGCCCGTTCCCCCGCCGAACATCGTAGGGGTTTCAGCCTCCGGCGGCGTGTCGTTCTTCGTCCGTTATCGCGCGGGAGGCACGCTACTGCGTGGCGCCCCGGGAGTGGGAGGGATCACACCCGACCGGTACTCCGGAACCAATGGACAACCGTCCCAACGGGCTATGGCCGGTGGGGGCGAACCACTCCACACTTGGGTGCGTCAGAACAGGAAAGCACCACGACCGACCAGTAGTTGAGACCGGAGGCACGCCATGTGCCCGCACCAGCCGCCTTGTCCCTCCCACAACGCACCCGACCGCGACGCCGCCCGCACGCTGGCCTCGCACCCCGAACAGGGGTGGAGCCTGCTGTGCAACGGGGTCGTGCTGTTCGAGGACACCGGTGAGCTGCTGCCCGACGGGGGAGTCATCGCGCCGCACCGGCCGACGGACGCGCAGGCCACGTCCGCCGCTTGAGCGGTCTCCACGGGGGACTAGTTCAAACGGGTGATCATCCTCGGGGGCACGCCCGCCCACGACCGGTCTCTGGGCCCGCACCGGGCCCGGAGTGACTCTACCGCCGGCCCGTCCGCACCCCGCCTGCATCCGATCCCCGAGGCGACCGCGTACGTGACGTGCGCCGTCGACGGGCCGGAGGACGCGCACGACGCGGTCC
>NZ_JBEZJP010000140.1:0-17537 GCF_040653175.1 Actinomadura sp. NPDC048032 | reverse complement strand
GCCAACGTCGCCCTGTGGCCGGCGACCTGGGGCGCGTACCTGCGCGGCATGATGCATCCGATCCTGTCCGAGCAGGCGGTCGACCAGACGCGCGAGTTCTTCGTGCGGTACGTGTCGGGGCGCGGCCCGGTCCCGGCGGTCAAGATAGGGCGGCAGCCGTACGGCATCCTGCCCACCACCGCCTTCTCCAAGATGACCTTCCCGGAAGGCGCGACGCACCGCCGCGGGCTGTACAAGCTCCTCAGCGTGGCGGCGGGGGACTGGCAGAAGGCCCTCGCGAAGGTCAGCTACCTGGGCAAGGGCGGGGACCCGCACCAGCTGCTGCTGGACATCCTGGCGCTGCATCCGACGTCGGCGGAGTTCTACCAGCGGTACGCGCAGAGCGTCGAGGACATCTTCAACCGGGAGAACCTCAACAGCGGCGGCCCGCGCGTCATCCCCGCGCTGGACCAGCTCAACATGCCGCAGCCGATCCGTGCCCTGCTCAACCGCCTCGGCTACGCCATCCCGCCCGGAGCCGACCCGGAGGTGATCCGGCGGCTGTTCGTGGGCGACCAGTATCCACTGCTCGGACCGCTGGTCGACGACCGGCCGCTGTCGGAGACCGACCACATCCGCGCGTACCTTCCCGACGGCGGCAACTACCTGCACTGGCTCGCCCAGCACGCCGAGCAGGACCTGGAGACCGTCCGGCTCGAACTGGGCTTCAACGGCGACAAGCCGCCCGCGGCGCTGCTGTATCTGCTGGCGCGGCACGCGGTCCTGCTCGCCTGGGAGGACGCCGCCCGCCGCCTGGCCGCCGCAGCCGGGAGCACGGTGCCGCCCGCGCGCGATCCGCTGTTCGTCCACGTACGGCCCAACCGGCCCGGCGCACCCCCGGTGGACAGCGAGAGCCGGTTCCGCCAGCTGTACTCGCCGGACCGAGCCATCACCGGCAGCCCGGACCGGCTGGTGGCGAGCTTCATCCCCGAGATCATCAGGCAGAGCCCGGCCACCGTGCAGCTCGCCGAACAGATCGACGCGCTGGAACACCTGGCCGGGCTGCCGACCGCCCGGCTGGAACGGGTGCTGACCGAGCACCTGGACTGCGCGACCTACCGGCTCGACGCTTGGCGCCTGGGGCTGGTCAACGAGCGGCTCGCGGAGCTGCGCTACGGGGCGTCCGGCACGGGACCGGCCCGGCGCGGCATCCACCTCGGTGCGTACGGCTGGCTGGAGGAGGTACGGCCCAAGCCGCGCCCCGGCATGACGCCGGTCGAGCTGACCGGCGACCTCGGGCAGCTGTTCAACCCGCCGGGCACGCAGCCGCTGATGCACGACAAGGCCAACGGCGGTTACATCCACGCTCCCTCGCCCGCGCAGGCCACCACCGCCGCGGTCCTCCGCGCCGGATACATCGCCAACGCCAGTCCCGCCGACCGGCACACGTTCGCCGTCAACCTGAGTTCCGAACGGGTCCGGGTGGCGCTGACCCTGCTGGACGGGCTGCGGCGGGGACAGTCGCTGGGCGCCCTGCTCGGCTACCGGCTCGAACGGGCCCTGCACGACCGGTATCCGGATGCCGAACTGGACTCGTTCATCACCGCGCTACGCGGGGCCTTCCCGCTGCGGGCCGGGCGGATCGAGGAGACCGAGCCGTCCCCCGGCACCGCCGTCGAGCTGGTCGAGGCCCGCAACGTCATCGACGGCCTCGAACTCGTGCGGCGGGTGACCCAGGTGCCCGGCGCGGACGTCTACCCGTTCGGCGCCCAGGGGCTCCCGGACCCCGACGCCGACCAGCGCAGGGCCATCAACGAGGAGGTGCACCGGCTCCTCGACACCCACGACGCGCTGGCGGACCTGGCGGTGGCCGAAAGCACGCACCAGGTGCTCGCGGGCAATCCCGAGCGGGCGACGACGACCCTCGACGCCTACGCGAAGGAAGGCGTCGCGCCCGAACCCGAGGTGGTCCGGACACCGCGCAGCGGCACCACCTTGACCCACCGGATGGCTCTGCAGCTGACGCCGGGCATCCGGCCGGGCCACAGCGCACCGTCCGTGCAGGGCGAAGGCCCGCGCGCCAAGGCCGAGCCCGCCGTGGACGACTGGCTGCCCACGCTGCTGCCCGACCAGCGGGATGTGGCCGCGCTGGTCACCTGGACCGACCCGGTCAACGGGGTGGCCCGCAGCAGCGTGGTCACCCAGCGGGACCTGCGGCTGCGGCCGATCGACCTGCTGTGGGCGGTACGGCCCGCCAGCGAGGCGTCGATGACCGATCTGGACGACCGGATCATCGGCGTGGTCGCCACCCGCGACCAGCCACGTCCGGACGCGCGGCTGGTGATCGAGCACACCCAGCGCATCACCGGCAAGGTGACGTTCTTCGAGCTGTCGCCACTGATCGCGGCTCTGCGGTCGCTGCTGACCACGTCCCGGCCCGTGCGGCCCACCGACCTGATCCCGGCCGCTGGGGACGCCCCGGTCGACCGCTCCGCCGACGCGGCCGTGACGCTGCCCCGCGAACGGCTGGTGGCGGTGCGGGACGCGCTGGTGGCGCTGCGCACGGCCGTCACCGGCTACCTGAACGACCTCGGGCCGCTGTTCCCCGAGCCGCCTGCGCCGGTCCGGCGCAGCGAGTTGATCAGCGGCATCGACGCGTTCCTGCGCCGGTACGGGGATCTGATCGCGACGGCGGGCGGGTTCGGCATGGTGCGCAGCGGCTGGGGCGAGGCCGCCGGGTGGCGGCGGGACCGCTACACCGAGGTGCTCGCGGCCGTCGACGAGGTCGCCGGCCGGATGGCCAAGGCGCTGGCCGACGCCAACGCGCTCATCGCCGCTTACGACGCGCTCCCTGCGGCCACCGTGGCCCCGGAGCGGTTCCGGCTGCTGGAGCGGATCGAGCGGCTGCTGACCACCACGCCGACCGCGCCGCGCCCGAACACGCCTCAGCGGCTGCGCTCGATCATCAACAACCGGCGGCAGGTGTTCCAGAACAAGCTGCGGGATCTGCGCGAGGTCGCCGGCACCGGCCAGAAGACGCTGAGCGGGCTGCTGGCCGAGGTCGCCGCGCTGCTGCCGCTGACCGGCTTGGACCCGGCCGGGCTGACGCTGACCCCCCACCAGGACCTGGTCGTCGCGTACGGGAAGGAACTGCTGGACCGGGCACGGGCGCTGCAAGCCGAAATCGTCGAGCGGCTGGCCGCCACCGACGCGGCGCTGATCGAGCACGATGCGGCGGTGCCCGGGCCCGACCGGGTGGAAGCCGCGCTCGACACCCTCAAGGCGCTGCTCGGCGAGGACGTACTGGCCGTACCGCAGTACACCCCGTCGGCCGCGCTGGCCTCGGACTGGAAGAAGGCCCGCGACGACAGCGGCGACCTGATCGAGCACCTGGAGGACGCGGGGCGCGACTTCCCGGTGGACGACTGGCTGCACGGCATCGCCCGGGTCAGGGAGAAGCCGCGGCTGTGGGAGCAGGTAACGATCCTGAGCGACGCGCTCCGCCGTGACGGGGGACTGCTCGGCCATCTGCCCGGCTTCGAGGAGCCTGAGCTGGTGCCGATCCAGCTGCCGTACCGGACGGACGACCACTGGCTGGCCATGGAGTTCGCGCCGGGCACGACGCTGGATGAGGACCGGCTGCTGTTCACCGCGCACTACGCCGCCAAACCCACACCCCCGACCGTCGACTTCTGCGGTCTGCTGCTGGACGAGTGGACCGAGGTCATCCCGGCGCAGAAGGAGACGACCGGGATCGCGCTGCACTACGACAAGCCCGACTCCGAGCCGCCGCAGGCCATGCTGCTGGTCACCCCGCCCACCCGTACCGGGACGTGGAACGCCGACGACCTGGTGGCGGCGCTGCACGACACGTACGACCTGATGAAGGCCCGCGCCGTCGAGCCCGCGCACCTGGACGAGACCGCCTACGCCCACCTGCTGCCCGCCACGCTGGTGTCGGCCGCCAGCAAGCCGATCACCATCGGCACCGACTTCGCGACCAACAATCTGCGCGGGAAGAACCCATGACAGAGCGCATCGAGAACCTGCCGAAGGCCCTGGCGGAGCGGGAGTACCCGACCGTCGGCCTGTGGAACCGGCTGGAGGGACGTCCCCGCACGGCGGACTTCGAGCGGGCCCTGCGCGTGGAGGTGCGGGACGCGCTGTGGCTGCTCACCCGGCAATGGCAGCTCGGCGAGTTCCGCGGCTCCGACGCCGGGACGCCGGTCACCGCCATGTACTCGGTGGGGATGGCGGTTCCGAGCCGGTTCCAGTCCGCGTTGGGCGGCTCGGCCGAGAATCTGCCCGCCGACCGTCCGTTGGAGGACGTCGCCGAACGCCGGGCGCTGCCGTTCGCCTTCGGGCCGGAGCGGATCTCGTACGATCTGCGCCTTGCCATCGGCCGCCGCTGGCTCAAACTGATGAGCCTTCACCCGCAGATCCACCACCATCGGCAGGACTTCGTCGAGCTGTATCCCATCGCACTACCGTCCCCGGCCAGCGACGCCGACACCCCGCGGGTGGCCCACCCCGAGGTCTGGTCCACGCTGCAGGCCGTCGCCGGCCGCCGGATGGACGGGTACGAGCTGTACCTTCGCATCAAGGCGGGGCATGAGGCCGCCGACGGCATCGACCATGTCGCGCCACCGCACCGCAGCCTGATCAACGAGCTGGGCGTCCGGCTGGTCGGCTGGTTCGACGGCCTGATCGATCAGCCCGCGGGCGACGCCACCTGGGATCCGCGCCGCCTGGAGCATCGGTTCTCGGTCGCCGCGGGGCAGCCGGAGGGCGCGGAGAAGGTGCTGACCGCACAGGAGTATCCGGGCGGCGAGCTCGACTGGCATGCCTTCTCCATCGACCCCGGCACCCGGGTGGGCGGGGCCGCCGCACCGCCCGCCCCGATCAACCGCACGGTCTTCCCGGCCCCGGTGCGCTACTCCGGCATGCCGCTGCCGCGCTGGTGGGCGGTGGAGGACGGCAAGACCAACTTCGCCGCCGTCCGCCCGGACCGCACCGACATGGCCCGCCTGGTCGTCCTGGAGTTCGCCCTCGTCTACAGCAACGACTGGTTCTACCTGCCGTGCGACCTGCCCACCGGAACGCTGGCCTCACTGCGCGGCCTGGCCGTCACCGACGTCTTCGGCCAGCGCCTGTGGATCACGCCCGCCGGTGCGGGGCCCGACGACGACTGGCAGCGCTGGTCCATGTTCACCCTGGACACCATCGGCTCGGACGCCGTCCCCGCCGACACGGGCCTGTTCCTCGCCCCCACCGTCCCCAAGGTCGCCGACGGACCCGTCCTGGAAGAGGTCGACCTCATCCGCGACGAGAACGCCAACATGGTGTGGGGCATCGAGCAGACCGTACGGCTGCCCACCGGCCCGGGCCGCCGCGGCGGCGAGGTCGCCGCCGAGATCCTCGCCCAGCGCCGCCGCCTGTTCCCGCCCACGCCCCCCACCGCCCCGCTGGCCCCCATCGCCTACCTGGCCATGACCTCGGTCCCCGGCCACTGGATTCCGTTCATCCCCGTGCACGTCCCCGGCGACAGCCGCAAGATCCAGCTCCAGCGCGCCGCCATGCCCAGCGAGATCGACGCCAAGCCCGTCCGCCCCCGCACCACGATCCTCCGCGAGGGCCTGGACGCCGCCCCGCAACGCTCGTACTTCCTCAACGAAGAAGAGGTCCCGCAGACCGGCACCAAGGTCACCGTCGCCTACAACCGCACCCGCTGGGGCGACGGCCGCGTCGCCGTCTGGCTCAGCGCCCGCCGCGGCACCGGCCGCGGCGAAGGCTCCAGCGGCCTCACTTTCGACCTCCCCGCCGACACCGAACCCCTCACCTGAAGCCGAACCGTTCCATCACAGATGTTTGGCTAGGGGCACGAGAAAGGGGGCGAAATAGAGCTCAGCCTTCGCGGCCGAAGTGGGCAAGTTGGCGGCCGGCGCCGTCGAGCTTCCGCTGCCGTCGGAAAACCGGGCGAAGCTGCACAAGGTGAATGCCCACCCTTCGGACGATCAGATCGGCTGTTCAAGGGGTTCACAGGCAACAGCCCTCTGGGTGGCGATCAAACGCGGGAAACGATGACGAACTTTCTGGTGATCACAATTCGGGAAATGTGCGGGGAAGAGAGCGGTCGCACCGCGCCCCATAACGACTCGGACAATGGCGTCACGTACGCGGCTGGATCGTCCCGGTTCGAGCAACTGGTCCACCCTGAGGCCTCACGCCAGCCTCCCCGCAGCGCCCCGGGGATACCACACCGTCGCCAGCGGGCGTCTTCCCTGAGTCACCGCCATCTCTTCCAGCACGCCGGCTCATGTTCAGGCGGGAAGGAGCATCGCCCCGATTCGGGGCTCTCAGGCGCGGGGCTCGCACGGAGTGGCCGCAGTCCGATCGGGCGCACCCCGCCGACGTTAACGGTGGGGTACCCGTGGCCGCCGACTACCTCCTCCCCGAAGCGGGCCCGCAGCGATCCTAGCTCCGCTGCCGGCGCCGCACCGGGGGGCATGAGTGACGTTCCGGACGCCACGAGGCTGCTCTCCAGGGGTGCGAAGCCGGCCTGGTCGACGGTGATCAGGTCTGGGCGCGGCGGGGTCTCGATGATGCGGCCGACGGAGTCGCCGCCGTCCTGCGGTAGGGGGCGACCCAGGTCGGCGGCGGCGCGGTAGCGGGTTTCGAATCCGGCGTGAATTGTGGCGGCGCCGAAGGTGGCGAGAGGCTGTGGATTTGCCGGTCCCGGACGGGCCGACTGCGCAGTAGTTCTCGGCGGTGTGTTGATGACCCTGGTCCACCTGCGTAAGGCCCTGTAAAGGCCTCGACAGGCCTGTCCACACTCTGAGACTTCGCGGGGGCGCGTCACGCTGAAAAGGGCTCCGTGTAACCTTGATCAGCATCGCGGTCGGTTCGAGTGTGGAATCTGTCCGTGGCGTGACGTCGTGGTACTCCCGTCGGGGTGTATCTACGCATGCGGCTTGGAACCACTTCTCGCGGTTGCGTTGTGGCCAGGTCAAGACCCGAGGAGGCAAGCCCTGCCGATCCGCGAGTCTGTGCAGGTCACGCCGGGCGAATGATTCACACGTCCACTGTGGTAAGCATTATGTTCCTTGCACTCCTTGATCGACCGAATGACCATGACGTATGCCCAAGATCCAGGTGATTCGGAAGGTGGTCCATGGCCTGCTGCGGCGGATGAAACGAACGTGAGCGCGCACTTGATCGCCGGAACCTGGCAGCTTCCCCCCTTGCCTCTGGCAGGACGACCCGTGAGAGCGGACACCATGACGAATGATGTACTGCCGACGAATCATCTGCTGGCTCTGTCGACGGACGAGTTCATCGCCGGCTTCGACGCGGTCGCATCCAAGTTCGACTCTGCGACCTTCCCGCAGCAGGTCCTGCCGCCCGAAAGCTGGGCGCTTCTCGTGAGGGCCGGGGTTCGGCTTCCGACTCTGCCCAAGCGGTACGGAGGGCGAGACAGCAGCGTCGAGATGTGCCGGATCGTCGAGACGGCTTCCGAATGGAACCTGGCCCTCGGTGTCTACGTGATAGTCAACACGGCACTGGCGCTTCTACCGGTGGTGAAGTGGGCCGGTGAAGAGGTCAAGCAGGAGATGCTGCCGCTGTTCGCCGGCGGCGATCCCGTGATGGCCGGGCTCGCCGCCACCGAACCGGGCGCCGGCTCGGCCCTGTCCTCCATGACGACCACATTCGAGGAGTGCGAGGGAGGCTACCGGATCCGCGGCCGCAAGCACTGGCAGGCTCTCAGCTCTTCAGCAGATTGGTGGCTGGTCCTTGCGAAGAACGCACACCGTCGCGAGTACGGCTACTTCGTCGTCAGGCGGAGCGAGGGGTTCCGCACCGTCGAACTGTACGAGGCGCTCGGCCTGAAGTTGCTGGATTACGGGGTCAACGACATCGATGTGACCGTCCCTCGGCATCGGCGGATCGATGCCGAGGAGACGGGCCTGGACTCGGTGGACGTGTTCCTGGCGTCGCGAGCGCTGCTGGCGGCGGCGGGGGCCGGATTCCTGCGCCGCATCAGCCGGGAGGCGCACGCGTATGCGGATGGCCGCCAGATCGGGCGGAAAACGCAGTCCAGGATCGGGTTCGTGAACTACAGGCTCGCGGCCATCGACACTTCCTCCACCATCTGCGAAGCGCTCAGCCACTACCTGAAGACGATGGTGGACTTCAAGGGCGACCTGACTCCGGTGTTTCCGGCCGTGCAGGCTCTCAAAACCGTCGCGACCGAGCGGATGATCAGTGCGGCCCAGAGTTATCAGCAGCTGACCGGCGCTGAGGGATACCGCTGCGGATCGCCCACCAACATCGCCGGCCAGGCGTTCCTGGACACACGGGTCTTCAGTGTTTTCGACGGCAACAACGACATGCTCAGCCAGCAGCTGACCGCGCACTGCCTGACCCGGCGGTCCGGTCGGCCCCTCAGCGGGTTCTTGGCCGACTGGCCGCTCACAGCGCCTGCCGTCGCGACGCTCCGGGAGGACCTGAGTTTCCTCGACCAGCCCTTGAGCCAGGCGCAGCAGGTCCTTGCCGGCCGCGCGATCGCCTACCTGATCGCGGTGACCCTGGTCCTGGAGTGGGCTGCGGAGACCGCCGCCGATCCGGCACGGGTCCGGCCCGCCATCGAGTTCCTCAGACATGACATCGCCGGTGTCGCCGCGGAATTCCGGTTGCTGGCCACCGGAATACTCGACGCCTACGGGCCGAAGGGTCGGCAACGGGCCTCGTGATCCGGGCTCGCCGACAAACACGGCGGCCGCGATGCGGCCACTGTGGTCCTCCCGGCACCCCTCACCGGCCGGCGCCCTCGTCGGCACAAGAAGGGGTCGCCGGGCGGCCTGAGCCTTGACCGGTCTCATCGCCGAGCAGGTCCGGAGAGCGGCGCCGGGATCGTCCCCGGTCCGTTTCTCCGGACCTCTCACCGGCCCCGCCGGGCCCGGCTAGCCCGACAGGCCCTCGCGGCGGTGTATCAGGTCCACGAGGTCGGCCGCCCTGCGCTTCAGGAGATCCAGTCCGGTCCTGCCCCACGGGCGCGGTTCGCTGTCCACGACGCAGATCGTGCCGAGAACCGTGCCCGTGCGGTCGGTCAGCGGAGCTCCGGCGTAGCTGCGCACCATGAGCTTGTCGACGATCGGATTGCCGGCGAAACGCGGATAGTCAAGGACATCGTCCAGAATCAGGGCCTTGCGCCGGACGACGACATGCGGGCAGTAGCCGGCGTCGAGGGGCACTCTCGCCCCGAGGACACCACCCACGAGTTCGGCGGCGGCCGGTGGCGTGTGGACACCGCAGATGAACTGATCGTCGCCGACGAGGTTCACGAAAGCCACCGGTGTGCCGGGAAGCCCGACAAGCTCCTGCGCTTCCATCGCGACTCTACGGGCGAACTCATCGAATTCGCTCTCCCGCGCCTGCCCCAGGCCGAGCTCCCGCAGGCGCCTCGCGCGCTGGGACGCTTCACGATCGGGCGGCATCAAGGGACGGGCCGAAAATGCCCCTGCCTGGTCATTGGGTGGATACGTCACGGAGGCCTCCAATTATGGCCGAGTGCGAAGATGGGCGCGGTGATGAGCAGAACTCGAATCCCGAGAACGAAGCGGCGGCGCCGGATTGAGCGTTCTCCATGTATTGGAGTTCTGTCAGGCAGGCACTGCAGGGGCGGCTGTAATGAGGTACTGGATCAGAGCCCGCAGCGCGGAAATGGCGGAGGTGTGGTCCCGAGCGTCGCACAGCACGATCGGTACGCGCGGGTCGAGTTTGAGAGCGCCCCGCAGTTCGTCGGATCCGTAGCGGTACGCGTTGTCGAACTCGTTGACCGCGACGAGGAACCGGGTCCCCCGGCTCTCGAAGAAGTCGACCGCCTCGAAGCAGTCCTCCAGGCGGCGGGTGTCGGCGAGCACGATCGCGCCCAACGCTCCGGCGCACAGCTCGTCCCACATGAACCAGAACCGCCGCTGCCCTGGCGTCCCGAACAAGTAGAGGACGATCCCGTGCTGTTCGATCGTGATTCTGCCGAAATCGAGCGCCACGGTGGTGGTGGACTTGTTCTCGACCCCGCCGAGATCGTCGATGCCGACGCTGGCCGAGGTGATGAGTTCCTCGGTGCTCAGCGGCTCGATCTCGCTCACCGCACCGACGAACGTCGTCTTCCCCACACCGAAACCGCCCGCTATGAGGATCTTGACCTGAGTGGGGAGCACCTCAGACTCGTTGTAGGCCATCGAGCAATTTCTCCAAAAGGGCTCGGTCGGTGGGATCGGCCGCGGTTCGCGGCGCGTGCGCGGTCATCGCCCGGCTGTCCACCAGATCGGAGATGAGGACTTTGGTGACCACCACGGGGAGCCGCAGATGCGCCGCGACCTCGGCGACCGGGGTCGGCTTGCGGCACAACTCAAGCGCTTTGGCGTGCTCTGGATCCAGGACCGGAGGGTGCCCGTCGGCCGCCACCACCAAGGACAGCATGTCCAGGTCGACGGTCGGATGGGTGCGGCCGGCCGTGACCGCGTACGGGCGTACCAGCAGCCCTGCGGCTTCGTCGAGCCAGAGCTCATCCTCGCCGGAAGTCAAAACGCGCGGCTTCGGTCGCTCGTCGCGGCCGTCGACCGTGCCGCGGTGTCCAGGAAGGGGCGGACGGCCTTGATCAGCCGGGCCATCTCAAAACCCACGACGGCCGGGTCGGCCTCCGCTCGGGCGAGCACCGCGAGCACGGAATTGTAACCGGCCCAGGAGATGTACAACTGGCTGGACTTCAGTTCCGCGACGACCTGCCGCACCTCGTTGCTGTCGTCGAACTTCGTTCCGGCACTACGCGCTATGGAGAAAAGCCCGGACGCGAGCGCGGCGAGATGTTCCGCGCCGGCGCGGTCAAAGCCGTCGGAGGCCTTCATCATGCCGTCGGACGACAGCAGCACGCTGCCGCGAATGACCGGAACCTGCTCGCCAAGCCCCCGCAACAGCCAAGCAAGATCTCGACCCTGGTTCGGGGAGGCAGCACTCAACGGAAAACTCCTTGTCGTGTGTGATTATCGTCAGTTCGCATTGTCGGGGTCATCGACGAAGTCGGTGTTTTCCTGCGCGCTGTTCAAACCCTTCTTGAATGCGGCCATAAAACCCGGATTGTAGTCGACTTCTTGATCATCTCGCTGGGGAGCGGGCGCACTGAGCAGTTCGGGCGCCAGGTTGGTCTGGGCCTGGCGCTGCGGCAACGGCGGCCGCTCGCCGTCACCGCCCGGAAAGCCCGGCCCTGTTCCCGAGTCGGGCGCGGGCCCGGAGGCCGTCACGGCCGCCGGCGGGCCGGACGCGGGCAAGGGAGAGAGCCGATACCGGGAATCCTCGGCCACCGGGGGCGGCATGGAAGCGCCGAGAACATCACGTTCATCCAGCGGCAGACCCGGCCGGGTCTCAAGGCCCTGCCCGGAGCCGGAGACACGCGACGGCAGTGGGGTCGAGGGGCTCGCGGCGGGTTGTGCCCCGGAGGCCACCGGTTCCGCCGGGGGCCTCGCCTCCGCCTCCTCCGCTTCGCTGCCGTCCAGTTCCTCCGGGACGACGACGATGGCCTGCGTGCCGCCGTAGACATTGCCCTGGAGCTGGACGCGGACCTTGTGGCGGCGAGCGAGCGCGGATACCACCAGCAGTCCGATCCGCCCGTCCTTCAGTAGTTCCTCGGTGTCGGCCCGCTCGGGGTCGGCGAGCAGTTCGTTCAGCCGCCGCTGGTCTTCCCGCGGGATGCCCAGGCCGCGATCCTCGACCTCGATGGCCATGCCCGCGGCAACCCTCTCGAAGCGAATGAGCACCTGCGTCTGCGGCGGCGAGAACTTGGTGGCGTTCTCGATGAGCTCGGCCAGCAGATGGACGACGTCCGCGACCGCGCCACCGTCCAGGCTCCCCTCGACCGGAGGCACCACCTTGACCCGGTTGTAGTGCTCCACCTCGGCGATGGCCGAACGCAGCACCTCGTACACCGTCACCGGCTTGGTCCACCGGCGGCGCGAAGCAGCGCCGCCGATCACTGCGAGGCTCTCGGCCTGGCGACGCATGCGGGTGCTGAGGTGGTCGACTCTGAACAACCCCTTGAGAAGGTCTGGATCCTCGACCTGGTTCTCCAGCTCGTCGAGCCCCTGGATGGCCCGATGCGACAGCGACTGCATCCGCCGGGCCAGGTTGACGAAGACCGCGACCCGGTGACCGCCTCCACCGGCCGCATCGCGGCTTGCGGCGCCGACCACGGCGTTCCAGGCCGCGCTCTGCGCCTTCCGCAGCTCGTGCACGAGCTGCAGGTAGGAGTCGGCGTTGACGGGGGGCGGGAAGTCCTCGCTGATCGGGGCGGCCGTCCCGCCGGCGCGGAGCCCCTCGGCCAGCCGCTGCAGGTCCCGCCGCCCCTCGGCGATCAGGAACCCGAGCTCGCCGAGCCGCCGCTGCATGTTCTCCTGGCCCTGGAGGGCCGACTCGGCGAGCTGCCGCTGTATCCGGCGGGTCGCCGAGTCCGCCGCCACGAAGGCGGCTCCGAGGGTGATCGCGGCCCCCGCGGTCGCCATGATCAGCACCAGCCGCGCACCCTGGCCCACGGCGGCGCCGTCGTACACGACCGTCACGGCGGCGAAGCCGAGAAAGCCCACGACAACCGAGGGGAGCATGAAAATGGACAGGTGAAGCGCGCGCATTTTACTCTGTCGATGCGTACCATGGGCCGCCGATCTGCCGGCTCGCCGGACATTCCGTCGCTCGGCACCGGTAGTGGATTGGAAGAACTCAGGCATCGGCATCCTCGGTGCGTCGACAGCAGTCACCACATTGATTAATGCGGACTCTCGTATGGGCACAACCCGTGACTAGGCTGTCACAACCCCTCAAGGGAAAAGTGCGGATTGCCGAGATTGCCGGGACCAATGCCCATAATTGGGGATATTTGTCCCTGTAAGTCCACTTTTGCGATGGATGTGTGGCGCCGTAGCGACAGCGGCTGGACCGGGCGAGCACCACGGGTCTTCCCAGGAACCGCGCATCCGCTCCAGGGCGCCACTGGCCCGCCTTCAGGTTCCGTGCCTGAGCTGCAGTCCTGTCACGCGAGGGTGGCCTTGAGGTGGCGGCCTTGGGGAGTCGGATCAGTGAGGGTGTCGTTGTCGACGACGATCCGGCCTCCGACCATGACCGTTGTCGGGCGGCCTGTGAGGTGCATGCCCTCGTAGGGGGTGTAGTCGGTGGCCATGTGGAGCGCGCCGGCGGTGCCCTGCCAGCGGGCGGACGGACCCCAGATGGTGACGTCCGCGTCCGCGCCGGGCAGCAGGACGTATCAATTGACGTACTTCACCTGCTGTGGTTCAGTTGAAGTACTTCAGATGCGGAAAAGGGGTGTGGGATGCGTCAGAACCCGGCCCGTCGGGCCGCGCTGCTCGACGGCGCCATCGAGGTTCTCGCCCGCGAGGGGGCGCGGGGCCTGACGCAGCGCGCCCTCGACAAGGAGGTGGGGGTGCCCATCGGCACCACGTCCAACTACTTCCGCAACCGCGACGAGCTGCTCGTCCAGGCCGGCGTCCGCGTCTACGAGCGGCTCAGGCCCGCGGAGGGCGCGCTCACCGAGATGTTCGAGCAAGCACGGGACGCCGCGTCATACGGCGCGATGCTGCGGGAGAGTGTCGGCAGGGTCGCCGCCTTCCGATCCGGGCACCTGGCGATGCTGGAGCTTCGGCTGGAGGCCACCAGAAGGCCGGAGCTGCGCGCGCTGCTCACCGAGCGGGTCCGCGCCGACATCGATGAGAACGTCACCCTGCACGAGACCGCGGGCCTGCCCGGCGGCGCAACCGCCGTGCTGCTGATGTACCTGGCAATGAACTGGCTGATCGTTGAACAGCTCACACTTCCGGATGTCTTCACAGATGCCGAGCGCGACGAACTGGTCACTCAGGCCGTAGAGCGCATCGTCACTCCATTCCCCACAGCCACGAAGTGACACCCCGGGCGGGCCCGACCCGACCGACTACCCACCGTCCACGCCGACCGATCAACAAAGGACCGACTTGCGCAAGCTCGTGTACTTCATCGCCTCCACCCTCGACGGTTTCGTCGCCGGCCCCGACGGCTCCGACCCCACCGGCCCCGGCGGCTTCTGGTCCCCGTCCGAGGACTACGTCCAGCACCTCGTCGAGGAGTACCCCGAGACCCTGCCGGGGCCGGCCCGGGCCGCGCTCGGTGTCACTGCCGAAGGCACCCATTTCGACACCGTCGTCGAAGGTCGCAAAAGCTATGAGGTCGGCCTGGCGGCCAACGTGACCAACGCCTACGCCCACCTCAAGCACCTGGTCTTCTCCCGGACACTGACCGAGAGCCCAGACCCAGGCGTCGAACTCGTCGCCGATGACCCGGCGGCGACGGTACGAGAACTGAAGCGCGAGGGCGGCAAAGACATCTGGCTCGTCGGCGGCGGGGAACTGGCCGGCGCACTGTACGGCGAGATCGACCGCGTGATCATCAAACTCAGCCCGCTCACCATCGGCTCCGGCATCCCCTTCTTCGGACGGACCAAGGTCTTCGCGCCCAACGCCTGGGAGCTCATCGACCACACCATCCTCAAGACCGGAGCTGCCTTCCTCACTTACGACCGGGCCTCCGGCACTCCGCAGTCCTCCAGCAGGTAGACGCCGGGCCAGCCACGACAGCCTGCTCCCGATGCCTAGCGACTTTGGCGGCCCCGCCTCGCCGATACCGCTTGTCAGCGCCATCGCGTGAGCAGGCGGCATTCGCGAGCGGAGCCACGCGGTAGCCAGCGCGCTCCTCCAGAGCGCGGGGAGGGCCGACCTGGCGGCTGGGGACAGGTCTGGGGGTGGAGAGCCGTCTTGGCGAGCTCTCGGCGGCCGCGCCCGATACGGGGTGGGCGCGGGCCCAGTTGGTCTGGCACGGGGGCTCCACGAAGTTCGAGGTCGTTGCGGTCGCCGTGCAGGGTGCCGTGAGGCACGGTGACGGCATCCTGCTCGCATTGCTGCGTGCCCGGGTCGCGTCCGTCGCAGTGCTCACGGGCGGGGTGGTCCTGGCAGGGCGACTGAGGTGCGGAGCGCGCTGGTCCCGGGGGCGGACTGCGAAGATCAGCCGAGCGTGAACGTCCTGGTGCGGATACGGCGTCAGCTGGGAGGGTGTGCCTCATGGAGGACTTGCGGGACGCCGAGCGCCGACTTCAGAACGCGCAACTTGCTGGAGACGTCGAGGCGCTGGACCGGCTGCTGGATGATCGGCTGATCTTCACCTTCGGTCCGAACGTTCAGACCAAGGCGGACGACCTGGAGGCGCACCGCACTCGGGCGCTGGTGATGACGAAGGTGGCTGAGGAGGAGTTGACCGTCCTCGCCGATGGGCGCACCGGGGTGACGTGGTTTCTCGGCACCGTCGAAGGGACCGCCTCCGGGGCGCCGTTCGCGGCCAGGATGCGCTACACCCGTACTTGGCTACACGACGAGACGCATGGCTGGCGAATCATCGCCGTGCACGCCAGCACAGCCGATTGACATAGCCGACACGTTGAAGAGCGAACCGCACACCGGTAGACGGCGGTAAAAGCTGTTTTCGAACCCCCTGCGAGGCTGATCAGCCTCGCAGGGGCTGAACATGACTGCCTCTGATGAGCGAGGCGCGGGACGCCAGGCGCCCTCCCGGATGGCTTTTGTCATGCCTCGGCTCTCGCGGCGATGCTGCGCATGCCTGCGGGCGGGATCTTCTCGACCTACACCGTCGCGCGTGGCCTCCTGGAGACTGCGGCCCGTGATGCCGTCAGGAGGTTGTCCTGGCGCCGGGCGCCATTGGAAGGTAAGTCGTCCCAGTGATCCGGGCAGGGGGCCCGACAAGGGAGAGCGGACTCTAGACGGCAGTAAGTTGTCGATCATGAAGAAGACCGGGAACGATCCGACCGTGCTCGGCGTGCAGGGCACCGTCACCTACCGCCTCGCTCGACCCGAGGACGATCAGTTCCTGGCAAAGCTCGATGGGTCGTTCACAACAGACTCGGTGTTCGAAGTGGTCGAAACGGGCGAGGGCTTCGCGCTTCGCCGGACTCCCGTGACCCCTCCCGTCCACAAGGTCTTCCCAGCCGATGAGGACACCAAGGACGACCGCGATCCCGAGCTGAGCCAGACGGTGGTCGCCTGCAACGGCGACGAACTGTGCGGGTTCGTAGAGAGCTCCTTCGAACCGTGGAACAGGCGACTGACCATCTGCGACATCGAGGTCGCGCCAGCGTGGAGGGGGAGGGGCTTGGGACGAACCTTGATGAGCCACGCCTTCGACTTCGCCGAAGAGCGGGGGGCCGGGCATGTATGGCTTGAGGTCAGCAACATCAACGCCCCCGCGATCAGCGCCTACCTGCGGATGGGCTTCGCCTTCTGCGGGCTGGACACCAGGCTCTACGACGGCACCGAGTCGGCCGGCGAGCAAGCGATCTTCATGGCTCGACAGATCCACTGACCCGTGCCGCCCGAGTGCTCACCGGCAACGACTTCGCCACCCCACCGACGAGGACTCCGCGCTCAACACGAGCGCTCCCAGGACGCGGACATGCTGGAGTCCAACCGGTCGATCGCGCAAATCGCCGCCGATCTGGGTACCTACGGCGACGACCCGCCCAACCTGTGCGCCGCACGATCCGCAACGAAAACCGCTAACCCTCATGGGACCAAGCCTCACCCTGCAAGCAGCACCACGCGGCCTGGCGGGCAATCTCCATCTCCTTCGAGAGGGTCGCGCCGACCGGCGAACAAGTGATGCTTGACCGAGCCCGAAAAAATCCAAGGGCGTTAGCCGCCTCGGCGGTCGTGAAGTTCAGAAGGTAGCGCAGCACGACTCGGTCCTGCTTCGCCTGCCAGGAGGCTCGATCGTCGACCAATGGGCGCCATGTTGATCATTGATTCCTGGGCGACGTCCGTGGCGAGCCCGAGATCACTATTCAGGGACGGTGTCGTGGCTGGTTGCGCAGGGCGGCCAGCGCGGCACCGGTCGTTGGAAGGAAGCCCAGCAGCCGCTCGGCTTCCTTGACGCCGTCCGGCCCGGCAGCCACGCAGGCCGGATGCTCGCCCAGCGCCTCGATAGAGAAAATCGAAAGCTTCTGATCTCGGTTTCATGATCACGGAAATCGGGGTGCTGAGCGCCGAACGCGGCCGGCCTCATATCGACGCCCCGGCCCGGTTGCACGGGGGCGCTGAGACGGCGAAGCGCCGCCCCCGCGCACTCGCTGGGCGGGTGCTCCGGCCGCGACTTCGGAGGAAGACATCTGCAGGCCACGTCCGACCGGCGCGTTGCCGAGAGTGCAGACGGCGGACAAGGACGAGCCCTAGGAGGACGCTGCGGCGCAAGAGACAGGCGATCAGAATCTGATCGTGCCGACGCCGGTCGGGCGCCTTCGTTGGCTGCGTGTCAGGCAGGGTTGCCTGATTGGGGCTCAGGGGCCGTGCGGATTTCTTGGTTGCCGCAGGGCGACCGGGCGACGACCGTGGTGCAGGCCGGCCTCCGTCAGCAGTTCGCCACGAGATACGCCGGCATCTTGGCCCAGCGCCTCGCCTCCG
>NZ_JBEZJP010000139.1:0-17548 GCF_040653175.1 Actinomadura sp. NPDC048032 | reverse complement strand
GGAGGAGCAGGTGGTCCTCATGCGGCTGCTCGGCGAGACCGGCGACTCCTCTACAGTTACGGTGCGGATGCTGATGGACGAGCCGTTCGGCGCGCTCGACGCGATGACCCGCGACCTGCTGCACGACGAGATCGAGCGGATCTGGCGGGAGCGCGCCCTGACCGTGCTGTTCGTCACGCACAACGTCAGGGAGGCGGTGCGGCTCGGCGACCGGGTGGTGCTGCTCAGCAGCCGGCCCGGCCGGGTCGTGGAGGAGTTCCCCGTCCCGATGGAGCGGCCGCGGCGGATCGACTCCCCCGAGGTCGCCTCCCTGGCCGGGACCATCACCGACCGGCTGCGCGAGGAGGTCGTCCGGCATGGCGCATGACACGGTGAAGGGCGAGAGGCGGCTCGACCGCGAGCTGGCGGGACTGGACGCGCTGGAGCTCGGCGGGACGGCGCGTACCCGGCTCCTGCAGCGGGCGTGGTCGGCGGCGTGGCCGATCGTCGCGGCCGTGCTGATCGCGCTCGCGGCGTGGCAGCTGGTCGTGTGGAGCGGCTGGAAGGAGCCGTGGGTGCTCCCCGGCCCCAGGGACACGCTCCCAGTGTTCTGGGACCAGCTCACCTCGGGGCGGTTTTGGGACGCCGTCGCCCTGACGATGCGGCGTGCGGTCGTCGGGTTCGCCTTCGCCGTGGCCGTGGGCGTCGTTGTCGGCGCGCTGGTGGCGCGGTTCCGGGTGCTGCGCCGGGCGTTCGGGTCGCTGATCACCGGTCTGCAGACGATGCCGTCGATCGCCTGGTTCCCGCTCGCCATCCTGCTGTTCCGGCTCAGCGAGAGCGCGATCCTGTTCGTGGTGATCCTCGGCGCGGCCCCGTCGATCGCCAACGGGCTGATCACGGGCGTCGACTACACGCCGCCGATCCTGCTGCGCGCGGGGAAGGTGATGGGGCTGCGGGGCCTCGCGCTGTACCGGCACCTGATCCTGCCGGCCTCGCTTCCCTCGTTCGTGGCGGGGCTGAAGCAGGGCTGGGCGTTCGCGTGGCGCAGCCTGATGGCGGGCGAGCTGCTGGTCGTCATCGGCGACACGACCTCGCTCGGGGTGCTGCTGTCGCAGGCCAGGGAGCTGAACAACACCGCCGACATGATCTCCTACATGCTGATGATCCTGGTCCTCGGCATCGTGATCGACCAGCTGTTCGGCCTGGTGGACGGGGCGATCCGGCGTCGCTGGGGCGTCGACGAGGGACACTGACAATCTTTTACCCGCCGACCCGGATGGGATCCGCCCTGCCCAGGTAAGAACTCCCCGGTACTGACATGACGTGCAGCGCACCAGGGAGGTCGTCATAGGCGTCCGGCTCCGCCGGCCGTCCCCGAGCGGCTGGATCTGGCAAGCCGTGCTGCGCCACCCGGAGATCCGGTTCCGAGTGACGGTGGCGGCCTCGCTGATCGCCTTCGTGCTGTCGTCGGCGCTGAGCGCGGTGCTGCTGGTCCAGCTCAAGCAGGATGCCTACCAGGACCTCGTGCGGGCGCTGGCGCGCGACAACCGGCGGACGGCGACGGCGATCGAGACCGGGCAGCTCACCCTCGACATCTCCCCCACCACCGACAGCCTCCAGCAGGTGGTGAACCAGCGGGGCCAGGTGGTCGCGGCCACCCCGCGGATGCGGGGCCGCCCCAAGGTCCAGTTCCCGCCGCCGCCGCCGTTCGAGGAGCGCCGGGTGGGCCGCGTCTGCGGGATCGACGCGCCGGGCGCCCACTGCTTCGTGATCGTCGAGCGCCGGGTGGGGCTCGGACCGGACGCGCTGTTCATCAACTCGCTCGCCCCCGCCCCGGGCCTGCTGCCGCGCCCGGTCTCGGGGGTGCTGATCCTGCTGGGCATCCCCTTCATCACCCTGCTCGCCGGCTACGGGACGTGGCTGTCGGTGAGCCGGGCGCTGCTCCCGGTCGAGGGGATCCGCCGCGAGCTGGACGAGATCACCGCCACGGACCTGGAGCGCCGCGTGCCGGAGCCGCACCGCCGCGACGAGGTGGGGCGGCTCGCCGAGAGCGTGAACGCCACCCTGGACCGCCTGGAGGAGGCGGTCGCGCGGCAGCGCGCGTTCGTCTCCGACGTGTCGCACGAGCTGCGCAGCCCCCTCACCGCGCTGCGCATGGAGCTGGAACTGGCGCTGTCGGCCCCCGAGGACACCGACGTCCCCGCCGCGCTGCGCGCCGTCCTGGTCAACACCGAGCGGCTGTCGGCGGTGGTGGACGACCTGCTCGCGCTCGCGCGGCTCGACGCCGACCGCACCGCCTCCCCCATGGAGCGGGTGGACCTGACCGAGATCACCGACCAGGAGGTGCTGCGCCGTCCCCGCCGCGTCCAGGTGACGGTGCTCGCGGAGGGCCCCGTGGTGGTGCGGGGCGGGCGCAGCGACCTGGCGCGGCTGCTGACCAACCTCATCGACAACGCCGACCGGCACGCCGCCGGCGAGGTGACGGTGATCCTGCGCACGGAGAAGCCCGCCACCGCGGTGGTCGAGGTGATCGACGACGGCACGGGCGTCCCGCCGGACGACCGCGAGCGGGTGTTCGAGCGGTTCGCGCGGCTGGCCGAGGGCCGGCACCGCGACGCCGGCGGGACCGGCCTCGGCCTGGCGATCTCCCGCGACATCGCCGAGGCGCACCGCGGGTCGCTGATCCTCACCGACCGCATCGACGGCGTCCCCGGCGCCCGCTTCGTCCTGCGCCTTCCCAGCGACGACGTCCCGAAGTAGCCGTCCCCAGGGGGACGGCCCCTTCGGGACGAGACGTCAGGCCAGGTCGGCGGCGGTCACGGAGACCTCGATCTCCGCGGTGGGCTCGACGCCCATGGCGCGGGCGAGCTTGCGGAAGGCGCGGGCCTCGTCCGGGCGGCTCCGCCGCTCCAGGGTGCGGGCCAGGGCCTCGTAGGCCCAGCCGTTGCCCGGGTCGAGCTCGACGAGGCGGCGGAGCGTCTCCTCGGCGCGGCCGAGCTGGGCGCTGTGGAAGTAGGCGCGGCCGAGCAGCTCGACCGCGGCGCGGTTGCCCGGGTCGCCGTCGACGATCGGGGCCAGCATGCGCGCAGCGCCCGCGTAGTCCCGGGCGTCGAAGAACAGCGTCGCGCGCTCGAACTCCTCGTAGGTGGTCATGCCTGCGGAACCGGGGACGGCCGGGCTTTGTTCCCCGGCCCGGCCGCCCCCGGGCACTCAGGTCATCCCGAGATCGGCGCGGAGCCGCTCGCGCTCGGCCTCCAGCAGGTCGATCTGCCCCTGCAGTTCCTCGCGCTGGGCGAGGTACTGACCGGAGTCCACCATGTCCGTGGGGTCGCCGGACGGTGCGGGAAGGTCCGCGCGCAGCCGCTTCAGGGATTCCTCGATGTCGCGGAGCCGCGCGCGCCGGTCGTCCTCGGTCTCACTCTGGTTCATGTGCCTCCTCCTCCGGCTCTGCATGCCCGCGCCGGGGCCGTCCTCACCTCGGCGGGGCCGTCAGATGCGCAGGACGGTCTTGCCGCGCGCGCCGCCCAGCCGGTTGTCGGCCAGGGCGTCGGCCGCCCGCTCCAGCGGGACCTCCCGCTCGACGCGGACGCGCAGCGCGCCCGCGTCGATGAGGTCGGAGAGGCGGTCCAGCAGTTCGGCGGACGGCTGCGTCTGGAAGTTGACGCCGCGCAGCCCCTTCGCCTCCAGGGAGTCGGGGTTCACCGACCAGGTGGTGGAGATGTAGGTCCCGCCGGGACGCAGCAGCTGCGCGAGGTGCTCGGCCGACCGGGTGTCGCTGGCCGTGTCGAGGACGGCGTCGATCCCGTCGGTGTGGACGGCGAGCACCTGCCGGTTGAGGTCGCCCGCGGAGTGGTCGACCGTCTCGTCCGCGCCGAGGCGCCGCATCGTGCCCGCCATGTCGTCGCGCGCGGTCGCGATGACCTTGGCGCCCGCGCGGGAGGCGAGCTGCACCGCGCTCTGCCCGACGCCGCCGGTCGCGCCCACCACGAGGACGGTCTGGCCGGTGTCGACGCGCGCCTGGTCGACCATGGCGAGCGCGGTCGCGCTCGCGGTCGGCACCGCCGCGGCCTGCGTGTAGATCATCCCCTGCGGCATCCGCGCGACCGGGCCGTCCTCGCGGACGAGGGCGTACTCGGCGTAGCTGCCGAGCCCGCGCTCCACGATGGCGAAGGCCCCGTAGACCTGCTCGCCGTGCCGCAGCCGGGTCACTCCCTCGCCGGCCTCCTCCACGACGCCCGCGCCGTCCCGGCCGAGGATCAGCGGGAACGGCACGTCGACGGAGTCCTTGAGCATGCCTTCGGCGATCTTCCAGTCCAGCGGGTTCAGCCCGGCGGCGATCACCCGCACCAGGATCTCGCCGGGCCCCGGCTCCGGGCGCGGCAGGTCCATGAGCGCCGGCGTGGCGCCGTACTCCGACACGGCGATGGCTCGCATGACGATCGTCCCCCGAAACGGATCAGCGCGGGCGTCGCGTCCCGCTGTCGATCTTCCCGTGTCGACCTACCCCGCGACCGGACGATCACACGTCGGCGCAGGTCACGCGGGGACGCGGGTCACGCGGGGGCCTGCTGGGGCGGCCCGCCGGGTTCCGGGGTGGGCGTGGCGGGCGGCACGGTGGGGTGGCCGCCTCCCCTGCGCCCTCCGCCGGGCCCTCCGCCGGGCTCGCGCCCGGCGCCCTTGCTGACGTGCAGCGTGATGGTGCCGCCCGGCTCGGCCGACGAGGGCGACATGCCGGCGACGGTGCCCTTCGGGAACCGGCGGGAGGCCATCGGCGCGCCGATCCGGGCCCTGAACCCTGCGGCGCGGAGCCGGGCGGCGGCCTCGCCCGGCTTCATGCCGCGCACGTCCGGCACCCTGGCCCGGTCCTCGCCAGAGCCCCTGCTGAAGTAGCGCGACGGCGGCCGGTGGAACGAGCCCGGATCGGTGTGCGACAGCGCCCCGAGCATGCTCTGCCGCCAGATCGGCGCCGGGATCGTCGCCCCGAACACCGAGCCGTAGCACCGGCCGTCCATGCACAGGTTCTCCATCGGGTGCCTGTAGCCGCCGCGCGGGTCGCCGACCCACACGGCCGCCGCAAGGTCCGGGGTGTACCCGGCGAACCAGGCGGCGGAGAAGTTGTCGACGGTCCCGGTCTTGCCGGCGGCGTCGCGCCCGAGGCCCATGCCGCGCGCGGTGCCCTTGGTCAGGACGCCGCGCAGGACGTAGTTGACGGCGTCCGCGACGCCCTCGTCCATCGCCCGCTCGCAGCGGCGCCCCGGCACCTTCAGCCTGCGGCCGGACGCGGCGCGGATCTCCCGGATCGCGATCGGCTCGCAGTACCGGCCGCGGGCCCCGAACGCCGCGTAGGCCGCCGCGAGCCGCAGCGGGGAGACGGGATTGAAGCCCAGCGTGAACGACGGATACTGCTGCAGCGGCTTGCCGTTCGCCTGCTTCATCCCGAGCCGTTCGGCCATCCTGACGGTGTCGCAGAGGCCGACCTTCTTCTCCAGGGCGAGGAAGAACGTGTTGACCGAGTGGTGCGTCCCGGTGACGAGGCTGAACTGCCGGCCGCCCTCGCCGTCGGCGGAGTTGCGCAGGGAGGCGGACGGGTCGCCGACGCGGTCCCCGTCGCAGTTGCGGTAGCCGACGGGCGTGTAGGCGCGCGGCGCCATCATCCGGGTCCCGAACGGCATGCCCTCGTCCAGCGCCGCGGCCAGCGTGAACGCCTTGAACGTGGACCCGGCCTGCATGCCGATGCTGGAGCCGTGGCTGGCGTCGGCGGCGAAGTTGATCCACGTCTTGCCGCGGTCCCGGTCGGGGCCGAGCTCGCGGTCCACGGCCATCGCCTTGATCTCGCCGGTGCCCGGCTGCACCATCGCCTCGGCGGCGGCCTTGTGCGCGGAGTTCTTCGGCGGGACGTGCCCGTCGACGGCGCGCTGCGCGGCCTTCTGGGCGCGCCGGTCCAGGGTGGTGCGGATCGTCAGCCCGCCGCGCTTGAGCAGCTTCTCCCGGTCCTCGGCCGTCTTGCCGAACACGGGGTCGGTGAGGATCTCGCGCTGGACGTAGTCGCAGAAGAACGGGGCGTCGCTGGTGACGCAGCCGCTCCGCACGTTGTCGACGTCCAGCCGGACGGGCGCCCGCCTGGCCGCGGCCGCCTTGGCCGGGTCGAGCCAGCCGAGCTCGGCCATCCGGGTCAGCACGGTGTCGCGGCGCTCCCGGGCCGAGCCGGGATGGCGGATCGGGTCGTAGGCGTAGGGGTAGCGGACGACGCCGGCGAGCAGCGCCGCCTCGGGCAGCGTCAGCTCCGACGCGTGCTTGGAGAAGTAGTGCCGCGACGCCGCCTCGACGCCGTAGGCGCCGTCGCCGTAGTAGGCGATGTTGAGGTAGCGGCGCAGGATCTCGTCCTTGGTGAACCGCTTCTCCAGCGCCACCGCGTACTTCAGCTCGCGGATCTTGCGGGCGGCCGAGACCTCCCGGGCCTCCTGCCGCTCGGCGTCGGTGTCGGCCTGGGTGAGCAGCAGGTTCTTCACGTACTGCTGGGTGATGCCGGAGCCGCCCTGCGTCACCTGGCCGCTGCTGAGGTTGCTGGCGAGCGCCCGCAGGGTGCCCTGCGCGTCGATGGCCCCGTGCTCGTAGAAGCGGCTGTCCTCGATCGCCAGCACCGCCTGGCGCAGCACCGGGGCGATCTTGTTGAAGGGGACGTCGACGCGGTTCTGGTAGAAGAACGTGGCGAGGGTGGAGCCGTCCGCGGCGAGGATCTTCGAGCGCTGGGGGACGCCGGAGGTCGTCAGCCCGTCCGGCTCGGCCTCGAACCAGCCGGCGGCGTCGCGGGCGCCGACGCCCGCCGTGCACGCGGTCGGCAGCAGCATCAGCGCGACGAGCAGCCCGGCCAGGCCGCCGAAGGCGCCGAGCCCGCGCACGGCGCGGACCTTCTCGGCGCGGGTCGTCGACGGGGTCAGCAGGCGGCGCGGGCGGCGGCGCCGCGCCGCGGGGGCTCCCGGCCCGGGATCCCCTGCGTCATTTCCGGCCTCGGTCGGCACGCGCTCAGAGTAGACGGGCCTTCCCGAGCGGACCACCCCATCGGTGAGGTTCCGCCCGTTATCCCCCGAATCAGGCGTCGCGCCGCTCCCAGGTCCGGACACGGTCCCGGAATACCCGGGAAACGGCGCGCAACTCCGACTCCGCGTCCACGCCTCGCTCACCCGCCTCCCGGACCAGCGCGAACAGGCGTCCGCCCAGCTCGGCTCCGGCCTCCTCCGCCAGCCCCTCGGCGAGGCCGGACGGGGCGTCCATGCGCGCGGCGCGGCGCTGCAGCTGCGCGGCCAGCGACAGGGCGGGCTGGCCCATCGGCACGCCGTCGAGCGCCGAGGCCTCCGCGCCGCTCTTCTCCGCGCGCTCGGCCGCCTTGATCTGCTCCCAGTTGGCGTTGACCTCGTCGGCGCCGGAGACGGTGACGTCCCCGAACACGTGCGGGTGCCGCCGGACGAGCTTGTCGACGATCGCGCCCGCCACGTCGTCGATCGTGAACCCGGTCCCGTCGTCGCGCTCGGCGGCCACCACCGAGTGGAACGCCACCTGCATCAGCACGTCGCCCAGCTCCTCGCGGAGCGCGCCGTAGTCGCCGGCCTCGACGGTGTCGAGGACCTCGTAGGCCTCCTCCAGCAGGTACGGGACGAGGGTCGTGTGCGTCTGCTTGCGGTCCCACGGGCACTCGCGGCGCAGCGTGTCCATCACCGACACCAGGTCGAGCAGCCGCGCGCCCGGCAGGTCGTAGGAGCCGTGGAGCACCTCGACGTCCAGCGGATCGTCGACGACCAGGGCCCCGATCCCGCGCATCAGCGCCTCGTCGCCCTCGGGCGCGGCCACCCACAGCACGTCCGCGCGCCGCGCGTCGGCCACCAGGAGCGCCGGGTCGGGCTCCTCCACGAGGTCGGGGACGACGCCGGCGTCGAGGAGCGCGGGCAGCAGCGGGTGGCCGTCCCGGAGGCGGACGGCGTCGGCCGACCGGAGCGCGTCCCAGGCCCGCCAGGTCAGCAGGCCCGGCGCGACCCGGTGCGTGGTCGCCAGCAGGGTGAGGCTCATGGGCCTCAGATACCCGAATCGGGGCTGGACAGCCGGTAGACGATCGGGGCGACCTCGAACTTGGCGGGGTCGTAGTGCCCGTAGCGCGGGTTGACCTTGATGTGCATGCCGGCGGCGGTGCGCTGGAACAGCTCGTTCCACTGCCGCCCGGCCTGCTCGGTCGCCGGGTTCAGCCGGTTGTTCAGGTCGGCGCCGAACCGCTGCATGACCGCCAGCTGCGTCGCCACCAGCCGGGCGAGGTCGCGGGAGTGCGCGCGGGGCAGTCCGCTCGCCAGCGTGATCGACTGGGCCCCGCCCTGGCGGTCCAGGGCCTGGAGCGCGCCGTCGACCTGCCCTCCGGTCACCTCGACGCCGGCCCGGCGCGCCACCCGGTCGGCGACCCGGAAGTTGATCAGCAGGGTGAGCGCGCCCTGCAGGTCGGACTCGGAGTCGCCCGCGACCTGCGGCGCCGGGTTGGCGGGGTTGGCGCGCAGCTCGTTGGCCGCCGGGTCGGAGCGGAACTGCTCGCGCCAGTCGCGGACGGTCTGGCTGAGGGTACTGACGGTGATGCGGTCGTCGCCGACGAGTGCGGCGGTGCCGACCTTCGGGGAGCCGCCGCAGCCGGCCAGCGCGGCGGCCGCCAGCACGGCCGCCACCGCCGCCTTCACGGACTTACCAGGCACGGATTCCTCGTCTCGTCGCTCGATCGGGGCGGCGCCAGCCTAGCGCCGCGCCGCGGACTCCAGGAACAGGGCGTCCACCAGGTCGGTCGCCCACTTCAGCAGCTCCTGGTCGCGCAGCGGACGGCCCCCGAGCACCGCCGTCTTCGGCGCGGGCACGAGCAGGGTGTCGGTCGCCGGCTTCAGGATGCTCTTCGGGTACAGCCGCTGCAGCCTGACCTGCTTGGAGTCGGGCAGGTGCACGGGCGCGAACTTGACGAACGTTCCCTGGAGGGTGACGTCGCTCAGCCCCGCCCTGCGGGCCTTGGCCCGGAACCGGGCGACCTCCAGCAGGTTCAGCACCGGGACGGGCAGCGGACCGAACCGGTCCTTCAGCTCGTCGTGCACGGCGCCGATCTCGTCCTCGGAGGTGATCGCGGCGATCCGCCGGTAGGCGTCCAGCCGGAGCCGCTCGCCCGGCACGTACTCGTGCGGCAGGTGCGCGTCGACGGGCAGCTCGACCTTGGTCTCGACGGCCTCGGGCTCGCCGCCGCCCTCCTTCAGCTCCCGCACCGCCTCGCCGACCATCCGGACGTACAGGTCGAACCCGACGCCCGCGACGTGGCCGGACTGCTCGGCGCCGAGGATGTTGCCCGCGCCGCGGATCTCCAGGTCCTTCATCGCGACGTACATGCCGGCGCCGATCTCGGTGTGCTGCGCCAGCGTCGCGAGCCGCTCGTGCGCGGTCTCGGTGAGCGGCTGCTCCGGCTGGTAGAGGAAGTAGGAGTAGGCCCGCTCCCGGCCGCGCCCGACGCGGCCGCGCAGCTGGTGGAGCTGCGACAGCCCGTACATGTCGGCGCGGTCGACGATGAGGGTGTTGGCGTTCGGCACGTCCAGGCCGGACTCCACGATCGTGGTCGCGACCAGGACGTCGTAGTTCTTCTCCCAGAAGTCGACCATGACCTTCTCGAGCTCGTGCTCGTTCATCTGGCCGTGCGCGACCGCGATCCGCGCCTCCGGGACGAGCCGCGCCAGGGTCGCCGCGACCTTGTTGATGGACCGGACGCGGTTGTGCACGAAGAACACCTGGCCCTCGCGCAGCAGCTCGCGGCGGATCGCCGCGGCGATCTGCTTCTCCTCGTAGGGGCCGACGAACGTCAGGACGGGGTGGCGCTCCTCCGGCGGGGTGAGGATCGTCGACATCTCCCGGATGCCGGTGAGGCCCATCTCCAGCGTCCGCGGGATCGGCGTCGCCGACATGGCGAGCACGTCCACCTGCGTCCGCAGCCGCTTCAGCTCCTCCTTGTGCTCGACGCCGAACCGCTGCTCCTCGTCGATGATCACCAGGCCGAGGTTCTTGAAGCGGGTCTGCGACGACAGGATCCGGTGGGTGCCGACCACGACGTCCACCGAGCCCTCCGACAGCCCGTTCAGCGTCTCCCCGATCTCCCTGTCGGACTGGAACCGGCTGATCGGCTTCACCACGACGGGGAACGCCGCGAACCGCTCGGCGAACGTGGACAGGTGCTGCTGCACCAGCAGCGTCGTCGGCACGAGCACCGCGACCTGCCGCCCGTCCTGGACGGCCTTGAACGCCGCCCGCACGGCGATCTCGGTCTTGCCGTAGCCGACGTCGCCGCAGATCAGCCGGTCCATCGGGACGGCCCGCTCCATGTCGCCCTTCACCTCGTCGATGGCGGCGAGCTGGTCGGGCGTCTCGTTGTAGGGGAAGGCGTCCTCCAGCTCCCGCTGCCACGGGGTGTCGGGCGCGAAGGCGTGGCCGGGGCTCGCCATCCGCGCCGAGTACAGCCGGATCAGCTCCCCGGCGATCTGCTTGACCGCCTTGCGGGCGCGGGACTTGGCCTTCTGCCAGTCGGCACCGCCGAGCCGGTGCAGGCTGGGCGCCTCGCCGCCGACGTAGCGGGTGAGTTCCTCCAGCTGGTCGGTCGGGACGAACAGCCGGTCGCTCTTGGCGTACTCCAGGATCAGGTACTCGCGGGTGGCGCCCTGGACCGTGCGGCTGACCATCTCCACGTACCGCCCGACGCCGTGCTGCTCGTGCACCACGTAGTCGCCCGGCTTGAGCTGGAGCGGGTCGATGCCGCCGCGCCGCCGCGACGGCATGCGCCGCGCGTCGCGCGTGGACGACTTCTGCCCCGACAGGTCGGTCTCGGTCAGCACCGCGAGCTTGACCGACTCCCAGGTGAACCCGTTCTCCAGCAGCCCGGTCGTGACGGTGACCACCGACGGCTCGGGCGCGCCGGCCACGTCGGCGAGCCGCGCGCCGACGCCCTCCTCCCGGGCGAGCTGGACGAGCCGCTCGGCCGGTCCGTGCCCGGCGGTGACCAGCACGACGCGCCAGCCGCCGTCCGTCCAGCCCTTGAGGTCGCCGACGACGCGGGAGGTGTCGCCGCGGTACGCCTCCGCCGGCTGCACCCCGAGGCTCAGCGTCTCCGCGCCGCCGCCGAGGGACCCGCCGTCCGGGAGCTCGGCGTCCGCGCCGCCCGCCGCCAGCGGGCTCAGCGCCGTCACGCTCCACCGCGGCAACCCCAGCTCCGCGCTGTGGGCGCGGACCTCCTCCAGCGAGCGGAACGCCGCCGCCCCGAGGTCGATCGGCGCCTCTCCACCGGCGGCGGCGTTGACCCAGCTCGCCTCCAGGAACTCCTGGCTCGTGCGGACCATCTCGACCGACCGGGTGCGGATCCGCTCCGGCTCGCAGACCAGCAGCGCCGACCCGTCCGGCAGCAGGTCGGTCAGCAGCTCCATGCTCTCGGCGAGGACGGGCGAGAACGCCTCCATGCCCTCGACGGTGTCGCCGTCGGCGATCCGGCCGAGGATCTCCTCCAGGGCGGGGTGCTCCTGCGCGAGCCGCCTCGCGCGCTCGCGCACCTTCTCCGTCAGCGGCAGCTCGCGGCACGGCGGCGCCCACAGCCCGCCCTGCGCGACCTCCAGGGAGCGCTGGTCGGCCGCCTTGAAGTAGCGGATCTCCTCGACGGTGTCGCCCCAGAACTCCACCCGCAGCGGGTGCTCCTCGGTCGGCGGGAACACGTCGAGGATCCCGCCGCGCACCGCGATCTCGCCGCGCTTCTCCACCAGGTCCACGCGCTGGTACCCGGCCTCCACCAGGCGCCGGACCGCGTCGTCCATGTCGGCGTCCTCGCCGGAGGCCAGCCGCACCGGCTCCAGGTCGGCGAGCCCGGACACGATCGGCTGGAGCACCGCGCGGACCGGCGTCACCACGACGTCCAGCGCGCCGCCCTTCGCCGAGCCGTCCCCGGCGGGCGGGCCGCCCGCGCCCGGGTGGACGAGGCGGCGCAGCACCGCCAGCCGCTGCCCGACCGTGTCGGAGCGCGGGGACAGCTTCTCGTGCGGCAGCGTCTCCCACGCCGGGAAGTGCGCGACGCGCTCGGGGTCGAGCAGGCTCGACAGGGCGGCGGCCAGGTCCTCGGCCTCGCGGCCGGTCGCGGTCACCGCGAGCACGACGCCCTCGCCGTCCGCGCGCAGGCGGCGGCTCAGCGCGGCGGCCAGGATCGGCCACAGCGCGGCGGGTGCGACGATCTCCCGGTCCGTGCGCGGCCGCGTGAGCGCGCTCCGCAGGCCGGGGTCGGTGCACGCAAGGTCAACAAGTCCAGAAAGCGTCATTATTAGCCCGATATTCGCCCACAAATGGCCAATCACCCCGAGGCAGGGCAGGCCGAAAACCCGGAATCCAGCCGGACCCGGTACCGCGTACCAGCGTACGCGCCCCGGACGACGCTCGTTCAGGCGGAGCCGAAGGCGCCCGCCCGGGCACGCGGCCCGCCGTCCGCACCCTGACCGGCGAGGACGGCGACACGGCCGTCACCAAGAAAAGGCAAATAGCGGACGGAGCGCAGCCAAGCGATTACGCTGCGAGATTGTGACCGATCTGCGTACGTCGCCGGTCAACGGCGGCGATCTCTTCTCAGAACGCGCCCGCCAGTACGCCCTAGAGAAGCCCCTGCAGCGGATCCACATCCTCGAAGCGGGCTGCGGCTGGGGGACGGGGCTGGACCTCGGCGACCGCGAGCGCGAAGTCACGGGGGTCGACCTGGAGTCCCCGGAGCTGCGCGCCTACACCTGCGAGCGGCCCGACCTCGACGCCTGGCACCTCGGCGACCTGCGCACCGTCCCGCTGCCGCCGCGCGCCTTCGACATCGTCCACGCCTCGTACCTGATCGAGCGCGTCCCGCACGCCGAACTGGTGCTCGACCGGTTCGTCGCGGCGCTGAAGCCCGGCGGGCTCCTGCTGGTGCACCTGCGCGACCGCGACACCGCGTTCGGGTTCCTCGACCGCACGCTCCCGCGCTGGCTGCGCGCGTCCGGCCGGCGCCGCGCCCGCCGGGGGCGCGCCCCGGCCGCCGAACGCGGGCGGCGCGCCCGCGGCGCCCACGCCCGCGTCCCGTACCCGGCGGGCGGCGGGCCCGGGGCCGCCGAGGACGGGCAGGCCCCGCCGGCGGCGGGCCCGGAGCAGGCCGCGTCCCGGCCGGTGCCGGTCGTCCGGACGAGCCCGCCCCCGGCGCTCTACAACCGGGTCGCCTCCCGGTCGGGCCTGCGCTGGTACTGCGTCATGCGCGGGCTGGTCGTCGCCGAGGAGTACACCTCGCGTCAGGCGCTCGACGTCCTCGGGACCGGAACCGGCCTCGCCGACCTGCTGTGCCGGCTGGTGTCGGCGGTCACCCGGGGGCGGCTGACGGCCGACCACAGCGAGGTCACCTTCGTCATCCGCAAGCCGGAGAACCGTTTCGCGCGGGTCATCTGAGCGGGGGCCGCGGGCGGCCCGGACCGGGGCGGACGTGCGCGCGGACAGGCCGGGGCAGTATTTTTCCTGCGAAAACCCTGCTCGCCATGGATGAGCCCGGCCGCCTCGCCGGGCGGGATCGGAGATCGCGGTGACCGCCGAAGCCGGCCTTCCCGACACGCTGCGCGACCTGCCCGCCTGGACCCCGGACCCGGTCGAGCTCGCCGACCTCGAACTCGTCCTCGCGGGGGTGTACCGCCCGCTGACGGGCTTCCTCGGCTCGTTCGACACCGCCATGGTGATCGCCGGAGGGCGGCTCGCGGACGGCACCCCGTGGCCGGTCCCGGTCACGCTGTCGGTCCCCAAGGAGCTGACCGGCCAGGAGCGGGTCGTGCTGCAGGACCCCGAGGGCGTGCCCCTCGCCGTGCTGCGGGTCGCCGAGGCGTGGCAGGACCCGACCACCCAGGGCTGGCGGCTCGCCGGGCCGCTGGAGGCCCTCCGCGCGCCCGCGCACGGACCGTTCCACCGCCTGCGCCGGCGCCCGGACGAGCTCGACGCGTTCGAGGGCGGCGTGCTCGCGGTGGCCACCCGCGAGCCCCTGCACCGCAAGCAGCTCGGCCAGCTCCGCCAGGTCGCCGAGCGGCTCGCCGCCAAGGTCCTCGTCCTGCCGCTGCTGGGCGGCGAGCACGACGAGTCCCTCGTCCGAGCGCTGCTCGGGGTCCGCAGGGAGCTGCCGGACGGCGCCCAGATCATTCCCGTGCCGCTGCCGGCGCGCGGCGACCGGGAGCGCGACGTCCGGCTCCGCGCGCACGTCGCCGCCGCCTACGGCGCCACCCACCTGCTCGCCGAGCAGGAGCTGGAGGGCACCGCCGTCCCGCTCGTCGTCCCGGAGCCGTGGGCCTACGACGCCGACGTCGAGGTCTGGCGGCCCGTCGCGCGCATCGAGCCCGACCACGTCCAGGCGGAGCTGACCCCCGAGCGGCTGAACGAGCTGCTGGACGCGGGCGAGCCCGTCCCCGACTGGTTCACCCCGCCCGCCGTGGCCGCCGAGCTGGCGCTGGCGCGCCCGCCGAAGCGCTCGCGCGGCATCACGGTGTTCTTCACCGGCCTGTCCGGCTCCGGGAAGTCCACGGTCGCGCGCGGCCTGGCCGACGCGCTGGTGGAGCGCGGCGGCCGGACGGTCACGCTGCTGGACGGCGACGTCGTCCGGCGGATGCTGTCGGCGGGCCTGACGTTCTCCCGTGCCGACCGCGACCTCAACATCCGCCGCATCGGGTTCGTCGCCGCCGAGATCACCCGGCACGGCGGCACCGCGATCTGCGCGCCGATCGCCCCCTACGCGGCCACCCGCGCCGAGGTGCGGCGGATGGTGTCCGCCGTGGGCGACTTCATCCTCGTGCACGTGGCGACGCCGCTGGAGGAGTGCGAGCGCCGCGACCGCAAGGGCCTGTACGCCAAGGCCCGCGCCGGACAGATCCCCGAGTTCACCGGCATCTCCGACCCCTACGAGGAGCCGGACGACGCCGACCTGACCCTCGACACCTCGCGGCTGACGCCGGACGAGGCGGTCGCCCGGGTCCTCGACCTGCTGGTCGACGGCGGCTGGGTGCGGGCGGAATAACCTCTTCCGTCCCACTCGTACCCCCTTACCCGGTATTTCCGGATCCGGAGGGCATCACCTATCGTGTTAGCCATAATTCCTACATGACAGGTAGGTCATGCCGATGGACTTCGATTGGACGATGGCGCTCGGGTCGTTCCTCGTCGCCATCATCGTCGGGCTGACCGGCATGGGCGGCGGCGCGCTGATGACGCCGATGCTCGTGACGTTCTTCGGGGTGAGCCCGCTCGCCGCCGTGTCCAGCGACCTGGTCGCCGCCGCCGTCATGAAACCGGTGGGCAGCGCCGTCCACTACCGGCAGGGCACCATCGACATGCGGCTGGTCGGGTGGCTGTGCGCGGGCTCGGTTCCCGCCGCGTTCTCCGGAGTCCTGCTCGCCCGCGCGCTCGGGCACGGCGACTCCGTGGAGAACGTCATCGGCAAGGCGATGGGCGCCGCCCTGATGATCGCCGCGGCGGGCCTGGCGCTGCGCGGCTACCTCGCCCACCGGGGGCGCGCCGGCTCCGCCGGGGACGCCGACCGGTCCCCAAAGATCACGGTCCGCCCCGTCCCGACCGTGCTGATCGGCGTCGTCGGCGGCCTCGTCGTCGGCATCACGTCGGTCGGCTCCGGCTCCCTCATCATCGTCGCGCTGCTCGCCCTCTACCCGTCGCTCAAGGCCAACCAGCTCGTCGGCACCGACCTGCTCCAGGCCGTCCCGCTGGTCTTCGCGGCCGCCATCGGCCACCTGCTGTTCGGCGACTTCCGCATGGAGGTCACCGCCGCGCTGCTCGCCGGCTCGATCCCCGGCGTCTACCTCGGCTCCAAGATCTCCTCCCGGGCCCCGAGCGCCCTGATCCGGCGGGTGCTGGCCCTCGTGCTCGTCGCCTCCTCGCTGAAGATGTTCGGCGTCGCGCCCGTCCCGCTCGCCTGGACCATGGTCGTCCTCATCGCCGCCACGGTCGCCGCCTGGCTCGTCCTTCGCCACCGGGCCGCGCCGCACCGGGATACGCTCTCCTCTCCGGTCGTTTCCCCCGGCGTCGCCGGTGCCCCAGGAGAGCAGAGCAGACGTGGACCCACGATGGCCGCATGACACCGTCGACGTCCTCGGTGTACGGGTCAGCCGCGTGGACGTCGCCCGGTTCCGCTCCTTCGTCGCGGCGGCCGTCAAGGAGCGCTCGAAGCTGACGGTCACCTTCGCCAACCCCGACTACGTGCTCAGGGCGCAGAAGGATCCGGGGCTGCGCGACCTGATGAACGGCTTCGACCTGAACCTCCCCGACGGCTGGGGCGTCGTTCTGGCCGCGAAGGTCTTCGGCCGTCCCGTCCCCGGCCGGATGGCCAACGACGACCTCACCGACGACCTGTTCGGCCAGCCCGCCGAGGAGGGCTGGCGCGTCTTCCTGTTCGGCAACGCGCCCGGCGTCGCCGAGGCCGCCGCCGCGAACGTCCGCGCCTGGTACCCGGGCCTGGACGTCGCGGGCACCCTGCACGGCCACTGGGCGGACGGGCAGGGCAGCATCCCCGCCGAGACCGCCGAGCGCCTCGTCGCCGAGATCAACGACGCGGCCCCCGACATCCTGCACGTCGGCCTCGGGACGCCCCTCCAGCAGCGGTTCGTCGCCGAGTACCGCGACCGCCTCACCGCACCGGTCGTCATCACGTGCGGCGCCTACTTCGAGCACCTCGCCGAACGGCGCGACTACTACCCCGCCTGGGTCCTGAGGCTGCGCGTGGGCTTCCTTTACCGCCTGGCGCGCGAGCCCCGCCGCCTCTGGCGCCGCTACACCGTCGAACTCGGCGCCTATCTCGCCCGGGTCCTCTACCATCGCCTGCGGCACGGCAGGGCCCCCGCCGACTGAGCGGGACGCCTCCTATGCCGCACTTTTCCGGAACCCCTACTCGTCCTCTAGCCATGTGGTAGGACAAGATGCCATCAGCGTCCCCGGCCGCTTCCCGGAGCACCTTCATGCGCCCCACCATCGCCCGCCTCACGGCCGCCGCGCTCGCGGCGCTCGCCGTCCCCGCCGCCGCCGCGGGCACCGCCTCCGCCGACATCGCCCAGCCGGCGGTCGTCTCCGCCAACCCGGTGAACATCACCCCGCACGTGCTGGACGGCACCGTCCGCGCCATCACCACCGTCGGGAACTGGGTCGTCGTGGGCGGGAACTTCGAGGAGGTCCGCGAGGCCGGCAGCGGCAAGAAGACGATCAAGCGGCACAACCTGTTCGCCTACGACATCCGGACCGGGAAGATCAGCACGGCCTTCGTCCCGAAGGTCAACGGGACCGTCCACGCCCTGCAGCCCGGGTCCAGCGACTGGATCTACGCGGCCGGGACGTTCACGACCGTCAACGGCGTCAAGACCGGCACGGTGACCGCGCTCAAGATCTCCACCAACAAGGTCCACACCGGCTTCAAGCTCAATTCTGATCAACTTTGTTTGGCATGATTCGCCATTGCCATCCGAAATATCCAGGGCCCGCGTTGAGGAGCGTGACGTCGAGGCCC
>NZ_JBEZJP010000138.1:11942-17600 GCF_040653175.1 Actinomadura sp. NPDC048032 | reverse complement strand
GGTGCCGCCGATGCCGGTGATGATGTTGCCCATGGCGTCGACGCTGAGGTCGCTGTTGATGGCGGTCGTGATGACCGCCGTGAGGGTGACCGAGCAGCCCGAGGAGGGCCGTGGTCGTGGCGGTGTCGGCCCCGGCGAGGAAGGGCGGGACCAGCGAGATCGCCGTCAGTGACACCGCCGTCCACACGAATCGCTCGGCGGGGCGCGCGCTCCAGCGAAGGAGAGCGAGGGCGATGCCGATGCCCACGACCGAGAAGAAGCCGGTCACCACGGCGAACCCGGGCAACGGAATCGACTCGCCGCCATCGGGCATCTCGAAGTCGACGCCGGCGGCCTGGGCAAGCGCGGCGGCGAGGGTCGTGGCCGCCATCGCCGCGAGCGTGGCGACGAAGCCGGTGACGACGAGGCGGCGGATGCGGCTTGTCCGGCCCGAGGTCCGGCCTGCGACGGCCCCGGTGTCAGTCATGTTCATGTCGTTTCTCCGCATTCGGTAACGGGCGTACGGGGTGTGGTGTCCGGCAGGTGACGGCCCTGGCTCTGGGGTGACGACGCGCACCCTCGCCGTGCGACGGCCGGGGTTGCGCAGGGCGCGGACGCCGGTGCCGCGGAGCCAGAACCCGGCGTCGCGTCCGAGGACCGGTCCGGGCTCGCCGTCGCGCAACTCCAGCTGCACCCGCCCCCGGGTGACGACGAGGAACGCGTCGCGCCACTCCGCCGCGACCACCGCGACCCGCCCGCCGCCGCGCAGCGCGAGCGTTCGCACCGGGCCTACTCCGTCCCGACCGCCGGCAGGCGCTCGGGCAGCCCGAGACTCGGGAACCGGTCGTCGTGGAAGGTGACGATCTCGGTGATCGCCCCGCCGGTGACGCGCAGGACGTCGATCGTCAGCGGCAGGTACGCGCCCTCCCGCTCCCGCCAGAGATAGAAGGCGACGGCGGGCTGCCGGTTCACGGAGGTCTGGACGGCGCGCAAACCCGTCAGGTGCTCGAAGCCGTCCTCGACCCAGTCCTTCACCACCGCGTCGCGGCCGACGTTCAGGCCCGGCGTGGGCGGCATCGAGCAGCGGACGTCGTCCCGCAGCAGCGCGGCGAGCCCGTCGACGTCCGTGGCCACGCTGGCGTCGGTGAAGCGGCGCACCAGCTCGCGCGTCCCGGCGTCGTCCTCGCCGCCGGTCCAGTCCTGCCGCTCGGCGGGGAGGTGCTCCCGCATGCCGGCGCGAGCCCGCTGCAGCATGCTGTTCACGGAGTTGACGGATTTCCCGAGGAGCTCCGCGACGTCCTTCGCCGGCCAGCCGAGCACGTCCCGCAGGATCAGCACGGCCCGCGGCCGCGGCGCCAGATGCTGGACCGCGACCAGGTACGCCAGCTCGATCGTCTCCCGCGCGACGGCGACGGCCTCCGGCTCGTCCGCGTCGCCCGCGGGCAGCTCGTCGAGCAGCCGGTCCGGGTAGGGCTGCAACCACAGCACCTCACCGCCGGTCGCGGGCTCCGGGCGGCGCTTGGCGAGCAGGTCCAGGCAGGCGTTGGTGGCGATCCGGTACAGCCAGGCCCGGAACGTCGACCGTCCCTCGAAGGTCTCCCGGCGGCGCCAGGCCCGCAGGAACGTCTCCTGCACGGTGTCCTCGGCGTCCTCGAACGACCCGAGCATCCGGTAGCAGTGCACGTGCAGTTCCCGCCGGTGCCGCTCCGCCAGCCCCGTGAACGCCGGCTCGTCGACCTCGCCCAGCCCGCTCACGCCCGGCTCCTCCGACCGCGTGTCCGCACCCATCACGTCATCCTTCCCCTCGTCGTGTCCTGTCACAGGTATGACGGCCCCGGACGCGACAACTCATCACCAGGGCCGGTCGGCGCGGCTCCGGATCGGCGCTCTCGTCCGAGAGCGCGCTCGATCGATTGCCGGGAGGGCGATGCTCGGCACGGTAGGACCCAAGCATCGTGGTGGACCACGAGCGCTCGACAAACAACTCGGTTGCCCGTGCAAGGCACGCGCACCCTGACCCAAAGAGGGGAACACCATGAAAAAGCGTCAGCCGCTCTGGAGGACGGTTCGGCAGAGTTCGACGGACCTGTACCGGCGGGCCACGGCGAAGAGGATCCGAGTGATCTCGATCGTCATCGGTGCCGTCTTCGGCGCCGTCGTCCAGGGCGTCGCCATGGGGGCGAGCTGGATGGGGGCCGACGGCTCCACCGACCTCGACCTTCTCGTCTCCGGTGCCATCCTCGGCGCCCGCTACGGCCTCATCTCCGGCGTTTGCGGCGTCCTGATCGGCGCTTGCGCCCCCGGCACGGCCGACCGGCGGGAGACGGCCTCCCGCATCGCCGCCAACATCGCCACCGTCGGAGTCGCCGTGAGCTTCGTCATGGCCGCCTTCGGCATCGCCGGCCTCGACATCGCCGGCGGGAACCCCACCTTCTGGCTGGCTCTGCCCGTCTTCTGCGGCGTGGGCACGGGCATGGCCGTCGGCATCCGCGACGCCGTGGCCGTGACCAAGGCCGCGGCCGACGTCTGACCCACTCGCAGGGCCTGGCACCGGCCAGGTCCAGTTCTCGGGGGGCCTGGCACTGCCAGGCCCCCCGACGTCCTTTCCGCGCTTCTCGTCGTCCCCCTCTCGTCGGCGACGCGGCGTCACTTGTGGCCCGGCCTGCGGAAAGTGGGTCTGGTGGCGCATCCGCCCGTGTCCTTCCCCCCGAACATCGAGTACGCGGCGTGCCGCCGCCCTGGGGAGGGGTCATGACGGCGGCACGCCGCGCTCACGGACGAACGCGACGGCGCCTGAACAGACGGCGCCCTGGCCGCATCTAACGTTCGGGTCGACTCCCCTACACGGATTCGGCCAGATCATGCACCATGGTCCCGGGCCCATCCGGGCCGGTGTTTCGGACGTCCACAGCGACACCCCTGAGGAGCCCTTGGTGACAGGTCCCGGTGGTCCGTCATGGGGACCCGGTGGGCACAGACCGCCCCCGATTCCGCCGCACAGTCAGCCGCCTCATCCCGGATACGGGGCACCGCCGCCCCACTATCAGCCTTACCCGCCTTACCCGGGGCGTCCCCACCCGCCGCAGCCTCCGCCCCCGCACCCGCCGTATCCGCCCCCGGGCTACCAACCGCCCCCGGGATTCCAGCCGCCCCCGCCGCGTCCGCCGTCGCGGATGGGACGGGGCATCCGGAAGGTGAACCCGTTCCGCGTCGCGCAGAAGGCGTTCCGGCCTTCGCGGCCGGACCTGATCGTCGACGCGCGCGTCCGGAAGCTGCAGGTCCTCCGCGCCTGGGCGGGCATCGTGGTGACGCTCGCCGTGGCCGCCGTCTACAGGGTCACCGCCCCCAAGGAACTGGCGAGCGAGCGGTTCGGCGACGCCTGGATCAACGTCCTGATCCTCACGTGCGTCCTGCCCCTGGTCGTCGGGGGCTTCGTGGTGGCCGCCCGGCCGCCGAACCGCGGCGCGTTCGCGCGCCGGCTCCGCTACCCCCTGATCGCGGTCGGCGCGATGTTCGGCTCCATGTTCACGTTCGTGCTCGCGGCCGTCCCCGATCTGGAGGGTGTGCGCGACGCGGCCGGGCCGGTGGTGATGGTCCCCGTGGGTGTGGTCCTCTTCCTCTGGATGCTCCCCTTCACCCTCTACGGCATCGTCCTCTCCCTGACCAACGTGTTCCGGACGGCCGACATCCACGAGCTGGTGCCGCCCCTGGTGAGCGTGGCGGCGTCCTGGGTGATGGCCGTGGTGAACGTGTTCGACGACTCCTTCAAGGGAGTTCCGAACCTCCTGGCCTTCGCGCTGATACTGGGAGCGCCGGTGACGGTGTCGGCCCTCGCCTACTACGAGGTGCGCAGGCTGCGCCTCCTGCACAGCATCACCTTGCGCAACACACTGCTGCGCTGACTCAGCGGGATTCCTCCCACCCGTGGACGCTGAACGCCTCCCCGCGGCCGATGGCTGCGAGGACCTGCGCGCAGTGGGGAATCAGGTCGGGCGGTGGCGCCGCCGGATCGATCCACAGCGCTTCCGAGGCCTTGTCGGGTTCGGCCGCGCGCGGTTCGCCCGCCCAGTTCCGAAAGGTGAACCAGTAGTCGCTGACGGCATGGCAGGGGCCGGGCAATGACGCGGCGGTGCGGTGCATGACATGGCTGAACACGGCATCGTCGCGATGCAGCGTCACACCGGTCTCCTCCCATGCCTCGCGGATCGCGGCCGCCAGGACGTCTTCGCCGGGCTCGATGCGCCCGGCGGGCGGGCAAAGCCAGCCGTCGCGGTAGCCGGTGTTGAAGCGGCGCAGCATCAGCACCGCCCCGTCATCGCGCCGCAGCAGGACGTGCGGCGCGATGAACGAGCCGTGCCAGCCGTTCGCGGGCATCGCGGCCACCTCGCGGCCAGACACGACGCCGAGCCGCCTGGCCAGGTGCTGTCCGGCCTGTCCAGGGCCTCCGGCCAGGTCGACCATGGGCACGGCGGCGGACAGGATCACGTCGGCCAACTCGTCCAGGACGTCCGCGACGGTCTTGTGGACGCCCTTGCGGGGATTGCCGCCGGTCATTCCCAGATAGGCCTCGACGACCTCGCCGACCTCCTCGGCGACCTTCATCACCAGCGCGTGCGTCGGCACTTCAGCAAGGTAACCGCCCCGGATCCGAGCGGAATCGGCCCAGAACCCACCGCAGGGCTCAACCCCATCAACGTTCACCACGCCGCGACCCTAGACCGCCCGGCACCCCCGCACCCCCCGTTTCTCGAACATCTGGTCGAAGGTCGACCCGCAGCGATCGGGCGGGGTCACTCCGGCGGTGGGGTGAGCTTGGCGGCTATGGCGTAGTCGATATGGATGTCCTGGTAGGTGGTGTGGGACTCGACCTTGTCCGGGAGGTTGGTGCGGGCGCTTCCGGAGGCGGACTCGTCGGACGAGCCCTCGGTGAACGTCACCGAGACGTCGGGGACCACTTCGAAGCGGAGTTCGTCGGCCTTCACTCTGGCGGTGAAGAGGATGTCCGCCGTGCGCTGGATCTCTGCGTCCGGGAGGTCGCCGGGGCTCATGAGCGCGTGCCTTGCTGGGAGAGCATCCGCAGGAGTGCCTTGCCGAGTTCGCGCACGGAATCCTCGGTCTCGCGCAGGGCGCCCTGAAGGGCCGTGATCTCCTGCTCTCCGTCGGACGTGCCCGCGCCGCTGTCCGTGTTCTTTTCGCCCTCCGGCTTGTCCTCCTCGTCGCCCGAGGAGGCGTCCGACTTCACTTCCTCCTCGCCCCGCTCGGAGGAGTCCTCGGAGTCCGCCCTCTCCTGGTCCCGGTCGGAGCTGTTCTCTGGCTTCGCCTTCTCCTCGTCCCGCTCGGAGGAGTCCTCGGAGTCCGCTCCCTCCTTGTCTTGGTCGGGAGGGTTCTTTGGCTTCGCGTCCTCTTTGTCCTGCTCTGACGAGGCGTTGGGCTCTGCCTGCTCCTTGCCTTCTTCGGAGGAGTCCTCGGACGGCGCCGTGTCGGTGGCGCCTTTTGCGGTTTCGGCCGTTTTGCTCACCGTGTCCTCGACGCCCTTGCCGGTGGCTTCGGCGGCTTGTCCGGCGCCCTTGCCGGCGTCCCGGACGCCCTCGCCTGCGCCTTCGGCGGCTCGGCCTGCGCCCTTGCCCGCTTCGCCGACGCCCTCGCCTACCTGTCCGGCCGCGCGGCCCGCGCCCTTGC
>NZ_JBEZJP010000138.1:0-11843 GCF_040653175.1 Actinomadura sp. NPDC048032 | reverse complement strand
CCCGCCTCGCCGACGCCCTCGCCCGCGCCCTGGCCCACTTGTTCGGCGGCTCGGCCCGCGCCCTTGCCCGCCTCGCCGACGCCCTCGCCCGCGCCCTGGCCCACTTGTTCGGCGGCTCGGCCCGCGCCCTTGCCCGCCTCGCCGACGCCCTCGCCCGCGCCTTCGCCCACGTGCTCGGCCGCTCGGCCGGTGCCCTTGCCAACCTGGCTGACGCCCTCGCCCGCGCCTCGGCCGACCTGGCTGACGCCTTCGCCCGCGCCCTTGCCGACCTCGCTGACGCCTTCGCCCGCGCCCTTGCCGACTTCCTTGACCGCGCCGCCCGCGCCCTCGCCGACGTCCTTCACCGCGCCGCCCGCGCCCTCGCCGACGCTCTCGACGGCGCCGCCGGCTCCGCGGCCGACGTCCTCCACGGCGCCCCGGGCGCCCTTGCCGACCTCGCCCACGGCGCTGCCGGTGCCGGAGCCGATGTCGCTCACGGCCGACTCCAGTCCGCGTCCGATGTGCTGGAGGATCTCCGGGTTGCGGTCCAGGGTGGTCAGGACGCGGTCGACGATGATGGCGACGTTGTCCAGCCGGACCTGGAGCTCGGCCTCCGCCTCGACGCCCTTGATCTCCAGTTTGACCCTGCCGAGGTACACGTCCGCGCCGACGTTCAGCTTGAGCAGGTCGAGGACCTCGGCGACGAGCGAGACGTGCGCCTCCAGGTTCTCGACCTCCAGCGAGATCTCCTCGACCTTGACCTGCGGGACGTCGAGATGGACGTCCGGGCCCTCCGCGGGCTGCGCCCGCCGGTCCGGCTGGATGGTCTTTCCGGTCAGGCCCTCCGAGTCATCGCGGGACTCGTTCCGCTCGCGATCAGGCTTGCCGGACGCGTCGTCGCTCATCGTTCCCCCCGATGCTCGATCCTGGTCCCGGGGACGTCCTTCCCCCTCAGCCCCGCCTTCCACCAGCGAAGACATCAGGCACGGGCGCTTTCTGGCTCTTTCTCCTCCTGCTTCGCCCCGGACTCCTCCTCGTCCTCCTGCTTCGCCTCCGGCTCCTCGCCTTCCTGCTTCGCCTCCGGCTCGTTCTCGCCTTCCTGCTTCTCCTTCTCCTCGTGCTGCTTCGCCTCCGGCTCCTCCTTCTCACCCTCCTCGCGGTCCTTGGCCTCCTGCTCCTCCTTGAGGGCGTCCTCGTGGGTCTTGACGACCTCGCCGTCGCGGATCTCGCCGCGCCAGCCCTCGACCTCTTCCTGCTCCAGCAGCGTCTTGGTCATCATGTGGCGCTTGATGTGCTTGAAGTCCAGGCGGAGGCGGCGGCCCTGGGCGCGCCACATGTTCGCCGTCTTCTCGAAGAACCCGTCCGGGTGGTACTCGGCCACCAGCAGGACCCGGGTCATGGACGGCGCCAGCTCGTGGAACGTCACCGCGCCGTCGACGTAGCCCTTGGGGCCCTTGGACTTCCAGACGATCCGCTCGTCGGGGACCTGCTCGATGATCGTCGATTCCCAGGTGCGGTGGGACAGGAAGATCTGCGCCCGCCAGTTGATCTTCTCGTCGGACTCCTGCTCGACGCTCTCGACCTTCTTGGTGAAGCTCGGGTAGTCGGCGAACTGCGTCCACTGGTCGTAGGCGACGCGGCGGGGCAGCCCCACGTCGAACTCCTCGAGGATGTTGGTGACCTTCATCTTGCCCTGGCCACCGCCCTTGCCCTTGCCCCCTCCTCCGGGGAGGGCGTCCTTGACCTTGCCCTTCACCATCTCCTTCGCCCCGGCGGCGCCCGCGCTGAGGCCCGCCTTGAGGGGCGACTCACCCTCGGCGATCTTCTGCGCGCCCTTGACCGCCGCCTTCCCGGCGGCACCCCCGCCGTTCCCGCCGTCCAGCCGCTCGGTCAGGCCCTCGATCTGGCCGCTCGCCTTCTCCAGCGCCCGCACCATGAGCGCCTGAGCCAGGGCGCGGCCGGCGTCCTTGAGCTGCTCGACGGGGAGCTCCTGGGCCTTGCTGCCGTTCCCCGTGCCCGCTTCCGCCATGATCAGCCTTCGCTTCCTTGCCGATTTCCCCTGACCCTGACGACATAGCCTGAGGATTAGGGACTAAAACGGCAAAAGCGCCACTGGCCTGCAAAAACGAATGATCTACTCGCCGTTTGCACGCGCGCGGGAGGCCCTTTCCGCCGCCCCTCCGCCCGCCGTCAGCGGACGGCGGAACGCGCCACGCGCAGGCCCACGTCGTCGATCCGGAACGTCGGGTGGCTGCGGCGCCGCACCGACGCCCGGCAGCTCCAGTGCTCGTCGGACCAACCGCCGCCTCGGAGCACCCGGTAGGCGCCGTAGACCTCGGCGTCGTAGAGGTCCCAGCACCATTCCCAGACGTTGCCCAGCATGTCGTAGAGGCCCCACGCGTTGGGCCGCTTGCCGCCCACGTCGTGGACGTGCTCCCCGGCGTTGGCGCGGTACCAGGCGATCTCGTCGAGCGGGCCGTACCGCGGGCCGGTCGTGCCGGCGCGGCAGGCGTGCTCCCATTCGGCCTCGGTCGGCAGCCGGTAGCCGTCGGCGGAGGCGTCCCACTCGGCGCCCTCGCCATCGGCGTCGAGCCGGTACGCGGGCGCCAGCCCCTCACACCGGGACAGGGCGTTGCAGAATTCCACCGCGTCCGACCACGAGACGCACTCGACGGGCAGCAGGTCTCCCCGGGCGGTGCTCGGCCGTCGACCGGCGACCCGCGCGTACTGCGCCTGGGTGACCGGGTACGCCGCCAGCCGGTACGGCGCGAGGTCGACCGGCCAGCTGCGCCGCGTCCGCCGGTCCGACAGCGTCACCGTCCCCGCGGGGACGGCGACCATCTCGATCTCCATCTCGGCAGGTGATCCTACCGGCGCCCGCCCGGTCAGATCTCCAGCGCGCCCGGGGGGTGGCCGTGGCGGCGGCCGCAGGAGGTCAGCGCCAGGGCGGCGTGCCCCTGGACGGACGTCTCCGGGCCCAGAGCGGACGGGTCGACCGAGGCGCGGGCCGCGAAGCTCGTGGCGTGGCACTCGTCGGGGATGCCGAGGTCCTCCTTGACCTGGAAGTACCGGGCCTGGAAGGCGGCGCTGTCGTTGACCTCGACACCGTCGAAGGCGTCGTCGGGGAAGGCGTCGTCGTGGGGGAGGACGTAGCCGTCCTCGGCGGGGTGGGAGCCGATCTGGTCGTCCGGCTCGAAGACGTCGTAGTAGCGGACGAGGCCGCCGTCCTCGGCGACGCACCAGGCCGTCCACTCGTCGCCGCAGCTCGCGCCGTACCAGTGGGCCGCGCCGAACCGGCGGCTCAGGTCGCGGCAGCGGTCCTGGACCGCGGCGGCGTCGATGCCGTCCTCGTGGTCGGGGAAGGGGTCGCCGAAGACGAGGGTCCAGCCGTCCAGGCGTGGGGTGACGTAGACGCGGCGGCAGGAGCGGTGGTCACCGCCCCAGACGTGGTGGTCCTGGTTCCAGGCGGACGCGCCGAGCCGCATCGTGACCGGCTCGGGATCGGAGAGGCCGAAGGCGTCGAGGACGGCGTCCCGGTCGCCGGTGGGGACGGCGTACCAGGTGCCGCACAGGTGCATGGGCTCGGGCGTCTCGGTGGCGAGCTTGGACCGGATCAGCCGCCGGACGAGGGCCAGGTCGCGGTCGTCGAGCGCGGACGGGCCGCCGACCGCGGCGAGGACCTCCAGGGCGCGGCGGCGGACGGCGCCCCGGGAGCGGCGGAGCCGGCGCAGGTGCGGGACGACGCCCGGGCCGATCTCCCCGATGGCCCAGGCGACGCGTTGCCGGACGTCGGGGTCGGGGTCGTCCAGGCGGGCGAGCAGAGCGGGGGCGTGCGGGAGGGCCGCCTCCCCCTTGAGCTGCAGGACGTAGGCGGTGTTCGCGCGGACCTTGGGGCTCGGGTGGCTCAGGCCGGGGAGGAAGGCCGCCAGATCTTCGATCCGCAGGCCGCAGTGGGCCCAGCCGCAGCGGCGGGAGACCTCGTCGGTGGGCGCCGCCGCCATGGCCTCGACCAGGGGGTCGAGGGCGGGAAGGCCGATGCGCCGCAGGATGGTGGCGCCGGTGGTCCAGGCGACCGGGGAGTCCTCGTCGCACAGGACGGCCAGGACGGGTCGGACGGCGGGCTCTCCGGCGGCCACGAGGGCGTCGGCCGCGGCCCTGCTCTCGGGCCCGGCCAACTGGTCGATCAGTGCCTGTATCTCCACGCGAGCATGATCCCACCGCCCGGTGACATCCACGGTCCCGTGGACGCCGCCGGGCAGTGGCCGAACCGTCAGGACGGGTCGTAGGCGAGGTTGGGGGCGAGCCAGCGCTCGACCTCCGCGACGGGGAGCTCGCAGCGGCGGGCGTAGTCCTCGATCTGGTCCCTGCCGACGCGCCCGACCGTGAAGTAGCGCGACGCCGGGTGGGCGAAGATCAGGCCGCTGACGCTGGCGGCCGGGGCCATCGCGTACGACTCGGTGAGCTTCATGCCGAGGCGGCCCGCGTCCAGCAGGTCGAACAGGGTCTGCTTGAGGCTGTGGTCGGGGCTCGCCGGGTAGCCGAGAGCGGGGCGGATGCCGCGGAACCGCTCGGCGTGCAGGTCCTCCAGGGCGGGGTCGGCGTCCGGCTCGAACCAGGCGCGGCGGGCCTCCAGGTGGACGTACTCGGCGAACGCCTCGGCGAGGCGGTCCGCGAGGGCCTTCACCATGATCGACTTGTAGTCGTCGTTGTCGTGCTCGTACTTCGCGGCGAGGTCCTCGGCGCCGAGGATCGTCACCGCGAAGCCGCCGAGGTGGTCGCCGGACGGGGCGACGTAGTCGGCGAGGCAGCGGTTGGGGCGCCCCGTGGGCTTGGACGTCTGCTGGCGCAGCATCGGGAAGCGCGCGGCGCCGGGCAGGACGATGTCGTCGCCGTCGGAGTGCGCGGGCCAGAAGCCGTAGGCGCCGTGGGCCTCGAACGAGCCGTCGGCGATGATCTGGTCGAGCAGCTCGTTGCCCTCGTCGAACAGCTCACGCGCGACGGGCTGGTCGAGGATCGCCGGGTACTTGCCCTTCAGCTCCCAGGCCAGGAAGAAGAACTGCCAGTCGATCATCTCGCGGATCGCGGAGATCTCGGGGCGGACGATCCGCACGCCGGTGAAGTCGGGCGCCGGCAGGTCGCCGAAGTCGACCCGCTCCCGGTTCTCGCGGGCCTGCTCGACGGTGAGCAGGGGACGGCGCTGCTTCTTCTCGTGCTGCTCGCGGAGCCGGGCCTGCTCCTCGCGGTTGGCGGCGTCCAGGGCCGCGGCGCGCTTGTCGTCGAGCAGGTCGGAGACGACGCCGACGACGCGGGAGGCGTCCAGGACGTGCACGGTCGTCGCGTCGTAGGCGGGGGCGATCTTCACGGCGGTGTGCTGCCGGGACGTGGTGGCGCCGCCGATCAGCAGCGGCAGCCGCATGCCGCGGCGCTCCATCTCGGCGGCCACGGAGACCATCTCGTCCAGGGACGGGGTGATCAGCCCGGACAGCCCGACGGCGTCGGCGCCCTCCTGGACGGCGGTCTCCAGGATCTTGGCGGCGGGGACCATGACGCCGAGGTCGATGACGTCGTAGTTGTTGCAGCCGAGGACGACGCCGACGATGTTCTTGCCGATGTCGTGCACGTCGCCCTTGACCGTCGCGAGGACGATCTTGCCCTGGCCGCGGTCGCTCTGGACGCGGCCGGCGGCCAGCGCCTCCTGCTTCTCCTTCTCCATGAAGGGCTCCAGGTAGGCGACCGACCGCTTCATCACGCGGGCGCTCTTGACCACCTGGGGGAGGAACATCTTGCCGGAGCCGAACAGGTCGCCGACGACCTTCATGCCGTCCATCAGCGGGCCCTCGATGACGTCGAGGGGGCGCTCGGCCTCCTGGCGGGCCTCCTCGGTGTCGTCCTCGATGAAGTCGATGATGCCGTGCACGAGGGCGTGGGAGAGGCGCGCTGCGACCGGCGCGTCCCGCCAGGACAGGTCGACCTCCCGCTTCGTCCGCTCGCCCTTGACGTTCTCGGCGAACGCCACGAGCCGGTCGGTGGCGTCGGGGCGGCGGTCGAACAGCACGTCCTCGACCAGTTCGAGCAGGTCGGCGGGGATGTCCTCGTAGACGGCGAGCTGCCCGGCGTTGACGATGCCCATGTCGAGGCCGGCCCGGACCGCGTGGAACAGGAACGCCGAGTGCATCGCCTCGCGGACGACGTCGTTGCCCCGGAAGGAGAACGACAGGTTGGAGATGCCGCCGCTGGTGCGGGCGCCCGGGCAGCGCTCCTTGATGAGGGGCAGCGCGTCGATGAACGCCTTGGCGTAGCCGTTGTGCTCGGAGATGCCGGTCGCGACGGCGAGGACGTTCGGGTCGAAGATGATGTCCTCGGCGGGGAAGCCGACCTCCTGCGTGAGCAGGTCGTAGGCGCGGGCGCAGATCGAGACCTTGCGCTCGGTGGTGTCGGCCTGGCCCGTCTCGTCGAAGGCCATGACGACGACGCCGGCGCCGAAGTCGCGGATGCGGCGGGCCTGCTCCAGGAACGGGCCCTCGCCCTCCTTGAGGCTGATGGAGTTGACGACGCCCTTGCCCTGGACGGTCTTCAGCCCCGCCTCCAGCACGCTCCACCGCGAGCTGTCGACCATGATCGGGATGCGGGCGACCTCGGGCTCGGTGGCGATGAGGTTGAGGAAGGTCGTCATCTCCCGCTCGCTGTCGAGCAGGTCGGCGTCCATGTTGACGTCGAGCAGGTTCGCGCCGCCGCGCACCTGGTCGAGCGCCACGTCCACGGCGGCCTGGTGGTCGCCCGCCTCGATGAGCTTGCGGAACTTCTTGGAGCCGGTGACGTTGGTGCGCTCGCCGATCATCACGAAGCCGGTGTCGGCGCCGATCGCGAACGGCTCCAGGCCGCTGAACCGGCTCGCCGCGCCGGGCCGGACGACCTCGCGGGAGCCGACGCCCCGCACCGCCTCGGCGATCCTGGCGATGTGCTCGGGGCCCGTCCCGCAGCAGCCGCCGACGGCGTTGACCATGCCGGACGCGGCGAACTCGCCGACCTTGCGGGCGGTCTCCTCCGGGGTCTCGTCGTAGCCGCCGAAGGCGTTCGGCAGGCCCGCGTTCGGGTGGCAGGCGGTGTAGGTGCCGGCCAGGCGCGCCAGCTCCTCCACGTGGGGGCGCATCTCGTCGGCGCCGAGCGAGCAGTTCACGCCCACGACCAGCGGCTCGGCGTGCTCGATCGACTGCCAGAACGCCTCGACGGTCTGCCCGGACAGCGTCCGGCCGGACAGGTCGACGATGGTCACCGAGATCCACAGCGGCAGGTGCGGGGCGACCTCGCGGGCCGCGGCGATCGCGGCCTTCGCGTTCAGCGTGTCGAAGATCGTCTCGATCAGGAGCAGGTCGACGCCGCCCTCGGCGAGCGCGCCGATCTGCTCGGCGTAGGCGTCCTTGACCTGGTCGAACGTGACGGCGCGGTAGGCCGGGTCGTCGACCCGCGGGGACAGCGAGAGCGTGACGTTCAGCGGGCCGATGGAGCCGGCGACGTAGCGCCCGCCGAACTCGTCGGCGGCCTGCCGGGCCAGCCGGGCGCCCTGCACGTTCATCTCGCGGACCAGGCTCTCCAGGCCGTAGTCGGCCTGCCCGATGCCGGTCGCGGTGAAGGTGTTGGTGGTCGTGATGTCGGCGCCGGCCCGCAGGTACTGCCGGTGGACGTCCAGGATCACGTCGGGGCGGGTCAGGTTCAGCAGGTCGGGGTCGCCGGTGACGTCCTTGGGGTGGTCGTCGCCGATGAGGTCGCCGCGGTAGTCGGCGGGGGTCAGGCCCGCGCCCTGGAGCATCGTGCCCCACGCGCCGTCCAGCACCGCGATCCGCTGCTCAAGAAGTTCGCGCAATGGAGTCTGAGTCATTGTTTTCGAGCACCTCCCATGGAATCTGGGAGGCGCCCTTGCGGAATCAGGTGTCACGGGCCGAGCGTGGCGGGCTCTCGCCCGTTGCAGCGCCTCTCGGCCCGGTACCGAGATTACATTCCGAGAGGCCGGTGTGTCAGGCGCGCCCGGGGTTGCGGGCAGGATGAGGTGATGCGCGCACGACCGATCTCGCCGTCTCTGGTGGTCGAGGAGCTGGCCGACCGGATCGCGGCGCTCGGGACCGGCTCCTGGTCGCGGGTGGCGATCGACGGGGCGCCGCCCGCGGCGCCTTCGGATCTGGCCGACGCCCTCGTCTCGCCCCTGCGCGCTCGGGGGCGGGACGTCGTGAGGGTGTCCGCGCGCGGCTTCCTGCGGCCGGCGTCCCTGCGCTACGAGCACGGGCGGGACGACCCCGACCTCTTCTACGACGAGTGGCTCGACGTGGGCGGGCTCGTCCGGGAGGTGCTGGGGCTGCTCGAGCCGTCCGGCACGGGGAGGGTCCTGCCCAGCCTGTGGGACGCGGCGCTCGACCGGGCGACGAGGGCGGACTACGTGAGCGTCCGGCCCGGCGGGGTCCTGCTGCTGGACGGCTCGCTGCTGCTCGGGCGGGGGCTGCCGTTCGAGCTCGCCGTCCACCTGTCCCTGTCGCGCGGGGCGCTGGCGCGCCGGACGGCCGGCGACGAGGCGTGGACGCTTCCCGCCTACGCGCGCTACGACTCCGAGGTCGAGCCGGTGCGGACCGCCGACGTCGCCCTGAAGGTGGACGACCCGGGCCACCCCGCGCTGGTCACCGACGCCTAGGGCCGCCATTCCTCCCGGTAGGCGGGGTGGTGGGCGTAGGGCAGGGCGAGGAGGCGCAGGACCGTCTCGCGGACGGCCTGCGCCGCGTCGAGCTCGGGGGTGCGGTGGCCCTGGCCGAGGATCCAGGACTGCTTCTCGTAGTCGTCGACGATCTGGCGCTTGGCGGACGCTTCGGCGAGCGCGCGGGCCGGGTCGTGGCGCGCGATGTGCTCGGCGTACGCGCCGTTCTCCGCCGTCGCGACGAAGGCGGGAGCGTCCGTGCCGGGATCGCCGGCGGCGGTGCTGACCGTGCCGGAGGGGGCCGCCTTCCAGGGGGCGCCGGAGCAGGCGCGGGCCATTTGCTCGTCCCTGTCCAGCCGTGCGCGGAGGAACTCCACCAGATCCATAGGGCCATCCTGCCCCCTGCGGAGCGGGACGGCCCTATGGCTCAGGGGTTCAGGCGGCACAGTTGCCGGTGACCGGCCTGCCCGCGAAGCGGTCGCCGAGGAACGCCATCGCGTCGGGCTCGCTCCAGAGCATGCCGGTGGCGTGCTCGGCGAAGGTGTAGGTCTTCCAGGTGACGTTGGCGCCCTTCGCGCACCACGCCTTGTGGAGGGTGTCGGCCTGACCGGCGGGGATGATCTCGTCGTAGACGGCCTGCGTCTGGAGCACCGGCGCGCTCGGGGCGGTGGAGCCGAGCTTGTTGGCGTCCAGGCGCCGCTGCCACTCGGGCGTGGCCAGCGGGTCGCTGGTCGTGTAGTCGCTGATGTGCTTGAACGCCGTCTGCACGACCGTGAGGGGCCCGTCGAAGCTGACCAGGCACATGTCCTGGGCCTTCGCCAGCAGTTCGCGACCGTTGTCGTTGAGGTACTTGGCCAGGTCGAGTTCGGGGTAGGCGGCGTCGTAGCCGACGGCGGCCATGAACATGAGCGCGACGAACGGGGAGCCGTCCAGGCTCTTGGCGACGGCTTGCAGGTCCGCCGGGACGCCGCCCGCGAACACGCCCTTGATCGCCAGCTCGGGGGCGTAGGTGCCCGCCAGCTCCGCCGCCCAGCCCGCGCTGGTGCCGCCCTGCGAGTAGCCCCAGAGGCCGACCGGCGAGCCGCCGAGCCCGGCGTCCGGGAGGCGCTGCGCGGCGCGGGCGACGTTCAGCAGGGCCCGGCCCTGCGAGCCGCCGACCTCGTAGGTGTGCTGACCCGGGGTGCCGAGCCCCTCCATGTCGGTCACGGCGACGGCCCAGCCGCGGCTGAGCGCGTCGGCGATGAACAGCTCCTCGTAGTCCATGCCCTGGGTGAGGGTGTAGGACGGGGCGCAGGCGTCGCCGAGTCCGCGCGTCCCGACGGCGTAGGACACGAGCGGCCTCTTGCCCTCGCCCGTCCACTCCTTGGTGGGGACGAGGACCATGCCCGAGACGGCGGTCGGCTGCCCCTGCACCGTCTCCGACCGGTACAGCACCTGCCAGGACCGGACGCCCGCGTACGGCGAGTGGCCGACCGGGTCGACGGTGAACACCGCGGGCCGCGACCGGATGACGTCACCGGGCGCGCCCGCCGGGAGCGGGGAGGGCGGCTGGTAGAACGGGTCCTCGGCCGGGGGCTTGGCGTCCTGCGGCGCCGCGGCGGCGGTGCCCTGCAGGGCCGCCGCCGTCATGGCGAGGCCGAGGCACGACGCCAGCGCGGCGCGCACGACCCGGCGAACGGTGAGGGACATGGCGGGTAACCCTTCGACGTGGCGGCGGAGTCGTCGCCGCTGCCGCCGGCGTGACGGCCACCCGACAGTAACGTAATTGGACACTTACTCCAATGTGGCGCGGGACGCATCGCCGGCACCGGATTTGTGCCGTCCTGACAAAGTCCGCCCTGACGGAGCCCCCTCCGGCGCGGTCCGCCCCTTCCAGGCGCCGCCCCGGCCGGCGCGGTGCCTGCGGGCGGAGTCGAGCGTCATCGCCGCGTACAGCAGGGCGACGAGCGGCAGGGCCGGGGCGCGCAGCGGCGACAGGCCGTAGAAGCGCAGCATCGGCGCATAGGTGGCCGCCATGAGCGCCCACGCGAGCCCACCCGCCGCGAGGGCGGGCTCGCCGGCGCCGGCCGGGCCCGCGACCAGGCCCGCGCCCGTCGCGACGGGCGGCACCGCGTAGAGGAGCAGCAGGCCGGCGACGGTCGCGGCGAGCAGGACGGGCGAGTAGCGCAGCTGGTGGTAGGCGCTGCGGGCGATCATCGCCCAGAGGTCGGCGAGGCGCGGGTAGGGGCGGCGGCTGACGACGGCGCGGCTGAGATCGAGGCGGCAGCGCCCGCCCGCGCGCTTGAGCAGCCGTCCCAGCGCCACGTCGTCGATCAGCGCGTCGCGGATCCGGTCGAGGCCCCCCGCCCCGGTGAGGGCGGCCCGGCGCACGAGCATGCAGCCGCCCGCGGCCGCGGCCGTGCGCGCCCCGTCGCGGCCGACGCGGCGGAACGGGTACAGCTGGGCGAAGAAGTAGACGAAGGCGGGGACGACCACCCGCTCCCAGCCCGTGCGGGTGCTGAGCGTCGCCATCTGCGACAGCAGGTCGCGGCGTCCCGCCACCGCGGCGCGCACGAGCGCGTCCACGGCGCCGGGGGCGTAGGCGATGTCGGCGTCGGTGAAGAGCAGGAAGCCGGGTTCGCCCGCCGCCCGGACGCCCTCCGCCATCGCCCAGACCTTGCCCGCCCACCCCTCCGGCCGCTCCCTCGCGGGCACGATCGTCAGGGCCGGGTCGCCGTCCGCCAGGGCGGCGGCCGTCCCGGCGGTGCCGTCGCTGCTCGCGTCGTCGACCAGGACCACGCGGAAGGCGCCCGGGTACCGCTGGGCGAGCAGGGTCGGGAGCGTCTCCGGGAGGACGGCGGCCTCGTCACGGGCCGGGACGACGGCCACGACCTCGGGCCATTCGTCCGGTTCCGGCGCGTCGGGCAGCCCCGGTCCCGTCCGCCAGAAGCCGCCGTGCGCGAACGCCAGGTACAGCCATCCGGCCAGCGCCGCCACCGCCAGGACGCCCACGACCATCACGTCCGCAGCCTCGCACCGCACCGGCTCTCCGTCCATCGACGGCGTCCCGCGGGCGTGGCGGGCCGAGCGCTAAAGTCACGCGGATGGACGGTGTCCTCAAGAAAGGCGATGTCCCTGGAAAAGGCGATCTCCTCTGGAAGGGCGATGTCCTCTGGAAGGCCGCCGACAAGCTGCGCGGATCCGTCGA
>NZ_JBEZJP010000137.1:0-17723 GCF_040653175.1 Actinomadura sp. NPDC048032 | reverse complement strand
GAGGTCTGGTACGGCGAGCGCGTCGCCGTGCTGGGCTCGAACGGCTCCGGGAAGTCGCGTTTCTGCGGCTTCTCGCGGCCGTCGCCGAGGCGCTCCCGCGCGGCGCGACTCCGGTGAGGCCCGTCGCGCACACGGGTGTGGCGCGCCTCGGGGCGCGTGTGGTCCCGGGGCTGTTCGCGCAGACCCACGCCCGTCCCGATCTGGCCGGACGCACCCCGTGCGAAATCGTCATGACCGAGCACGCGCGGCTGCGCAACGACGCGATGAGCGCGCTCACGCGCTACGAGCTGAACGTGTGCGCCGAGCAGCCCTTCGAGACGCTTTCCGGCGGCCAGCAGGCCCGCCTGCAGATCCTGCTCCTGGAACTGGGCGGCGCCACCCTGCTCCTGCTGGACGAGCCGACCGACAACCTCGACCTGGCCAGCGCCGAAGCGCTCCAGGAGGGGCTGGAGTCGTACGAGGGCACGGTCGTCGCGGTGACGCACGACCGCTGGTTCGCCCGGGCCTTCGACCGCCACCTGGTCTTCGGGTCCGACGGCTCGGTCTACGAGTCGGCGGAGCCCGTCTGGGACGAGACCCGCGTGGCCCGTCCCCGCTGAGCGGGGCCGGGACCGGCAGACGTCCTCCGGCCGGGCCGGGCCAGAGGATGAGCGGGCTGGGGGCCGCGGGCGGTCCCCAGCCCCTGGCGCGCCTATCCCCCCGTGAGTGTTCTGATACGCACAACAGCCCCATGCCCCTCTGGAGTTGCCGACCAACTCTAAGTAACGACAACGGGGTGGTCGGCTCCCCGCTCCCGCGTTCTCCCGGATGTCCCGGCAGGAAGTCCTATGTGAGCAGGGACGAGAGCCCTGTCCCCTTCGGGGCCTGACGGATAAAGTGCCCGGGTGCGGGTGGTGGTCACTGGTGCGGCGGGGTTCATCGGAAGCCATGTCGTCGACGCGTTCTCGAAGGCGGGGCACGAGGTGCTGGCCGTCGACGCGCCCGGACGCTCGCTGAGCCCCGGCGTCGCCCGGCGGACCTGGGCGAAGGTCGCGACCAGGCCGGGAGTCGTCGCCGCCGAACTCGACCTGGCGGTGGACGACCTCACCGCCGTCTCGGCCGCCGACGTCGTCGTGCATCTGGCGGGACGTCCCGGCGTGCGCGACTCGTGGGGACCGGGCAAGGCGGTCGTCGAGCGGGACAACGTGGCGGCGACGCGGCGCCTGCTCGCGGCCTGCGTGCAGCGGCCGCCCCGCTCGCGGCCGAAGGTCGTCGTCGCGTCCAGTTCGTCGGTGTACGGGTCGGCGGGTCCGCGGCCGAACCGGGAGGACGATCCGCTGAAGCCGGCCAGCCCCTACGCGGTCAGCAAGGCGAAGGCGGAGCGGCTCGCGCGGACGGCCGCCGGGAGCGGGCTGCGGACGGTGCTCCTCAGGTACTTCTCGGTCTACGGCCCCCGGCAGCGTCCCGACATGGCGTTCCACCGGTTCGTCGAGGCGGCGCTGGACGGGCGCCCGCTGCCGGTGTTCGGTGACGGGCGCAGTTCGAGGAGCTTCACGCACGTGCGGGACGTCGTCGCGGCCACGCTGGCGGCGGCGGCCGAGGACCTGCCGCCCGGCGTCGCCGTCAACGTCGGGCATCGCGAGCACGTGGCGGTCCGCGACGCGATCGCGATGCTCACCGGCGCGCTGGGCGTCCCGGCGCAGATCCGGCGCGAGACGCCCGTGGCCGGGGACGCGGCGCGCACCTGGGCCGACACGTCCCGCGCCCGGGAACTGCTCGGCTGGACGGCCGCGACGGGCCTGGCCGAGGGGCTCGCCGACCAGATCGCCTGGCACCGCGGGCTGCGGACGGTGCCGGAGGGGGCGGCGGTCGGATGAAGCACGCTCCCATCGAGCACGGGCCCACACAGCACGGGCCCATGCGGCACAGGGCGGCCTACGTCGCGTTCGACCGGTTCCCGTCCAGCAAGGGGTCGGCGGTCCACATCGCGCAGATGGCCGACGAGCTCTTCACGCGGTTCGGGGGCGGGCTGCTCGCCGCGATCGGCGGCGGCGACCTGCCGCGCTACCAGCGGGAGGGGACGCGGGAGGTCGCGCGGTTCGACGCCGCGGTCCCCAACCTGATCGACCGGGCCGAGGCGTTCTCCGGCTGGGTCGCGGCCCATCTGCGGCCGCACTGGGAGACGCTGGAGGTCGTCCATGTGCGCGACCCGTGGAGCGCGCTTCCGGCGGTCGCGGACGGGCGGCGCCACACGGTCGTGTACGAGGTCAACGGGCTGCCGTCCATCGAGATGAGCCACACCTGGCCCTGGGCGGCGCCCGCCACGCTCGCCAAGATCCGCGAGCTGGAGCGGTTCTGCCTGGAGCGCAGCGACGCCGTCGTGGTGCCGTCGCGGGTGATCGGGGAGGCCGTCCGGGGCCTCGGGGTGCCGGAGGGCCGGATCCACCTGGTCCCCAACGGCGCCGACGTCCGCGAGACGCCGCGGCGTCCCGAGGGCGCGCCCGAGCGGTACCTCGTCTACGTCGGCGCGCTGCAGCCGTGGCAGGGCCTGGACGTGCTGATGCGGGCGTTCGCGCGGCTCGCCGACCTGCCCGGCCTGCGGCTGGTGGTCTGCGCGTCCGTCCCGGAGCGGCGGGCCAAGCCGGTGCGGCGGCTGGCCGAGCGCATCGGCGTCGCCGAGCGGGTCGACTGGCGGTTCGCGCTGCCGCACCACGAGGTCGCCGCGTGGCTCGCCCACGCCGAGGTGTCGGTGGCGCCGCTGACCGGCTGCGCCCGCAACCTGGACCAGGGGTGCGCGCCGCTGAAGGTGATCGAGTCGATGGCGGCGGGCGTCCCGGTGGTCGCCTCGGACCTGCCCGCCGTCCGCGAGCTGATGGCGGACGGGCGGCACGGGCGGCTGGTCCCGGCGGACCGTCCCGCCGAGCTGGCCCGGGCCGTGCGGATCCTGCTGGAGTACCCGGAGGAGGCCGCCGCGATGGGGCGGAGGGGCCGCGCGCACATCGAGGAGAGCCTGACCTGGACGCGGTCGCGCGACCGGCTGGCCGAGGTCTACCGCACGCTGACACGGGGTCGATAGGTGGTTCGTCATGTTCTGGCGTAAGCAGAAGGCCGCCATCGAGCGGTTCCATCCCCTGCACAGGGCGCTGACCCTGGAGCAGGGCTTCTCCGTCTCGCTGCGGCGGGACGACTGGGAACCGGTGATCCAGAGCCTCGCGCAGCACGGGGCGCACGTGCGGCGGAACAGGTGGCGGCTGCACGCGCGGGTCCCGGGCGTGCTCGTGCCGCTGCTGCGGGTGCTCGCGGCCGACATGCCCCCCGACGGGGTGCTGTCGGTGTCCGCGGACATGCGCGGGTCGCGCGTCCCGGAGAAGAACGGTCCGATGCAGGACCTCCCCTCCCGGCCCCCGATCTCGGGGCTCAAGCAGTGGTACGCGATCGACCCGTGGCTCCGGATGCGGGCGGAGCTGCGCGACGGCAGCGTCGTCGAGCTCTCGGTCACCGACCGGGTGCGGAACCGCAAGTACCGCAAGAGGAACGCGCGCGGCAAGATCAAGCTCAAGAGCAAGTCGAAGACGGTGCAGCTCGTGCGGGTCACCCGGCGGCTGGCCAAGGACGCGGCCGTCCAGCGGCCCGCCTCGCCGCCGCCCCGCTGGGTCAGGGTGCAGGTGAAGCAGGGCCGGCGGCTGGTGATCCGCGCGAGCGGGAAGATCCCCGGGCCGGTGGAGGAGGGGATCCTGGTGGACCGGATCCTGCAGGTGTCGACGGAGCCGTTCCGGTGGACGCCGCCCGGCACGGCCGCGAGGAGGACCACATGAACCGCTGCACCGTGACCACCGGGTTCTTCGTGCTCGGACGCTGCGGCCGGTCCGCGGTGGCGGCGTGCCCGCAGTGCGGCCGGCCGGTGTGCGGCGAGCACGCGGGGCCGAACGCGCTGTGCCCCGAGTGCGCCGCGGCGCAGGGGTACCGGACGCAGGACCCGCACCAGCCGGGCTGGACGCACGGGTACCGGCGCGAGTACTACCGGGGCAGCTCGCAGACCTACAACGACGGCTACTGGTACTCCTCGTTCGACCAGTACGACCGCGGGGCGTTCAACCCGGGCGACGACTACTCCTACGGCGGCGACTGGGGACCGGACGACGACACCGGCTTCGTGGACAGCTGATGCCCCGCGTCCTGTGGATCACCGAGCACTACCCGCCGAGCCGGGGCGGCATGGCGCAGTCGTGCGACCGGATCGTGCGGGGCCTGCGGTCCGCCGGCGCCGAGGTCGACGTCGCCCACCTGACCCGGCGGGCGCGGCCGTGGGGCGTGTCGCGCGAGCACGGCGGGCGGCTCGTCACCGCGCCGCTCGGGGACGACTCCGAGCACGCGCTGCGCCGCCTGTGGACGACGATCACCGCCGAGGACCTGACCGGGTACAGCCACGTCGTGGCGTTCGGCGGCGTCCACGCGATGCTCGCCGCGCCCGTCCTGTCCTCCCTGCTCGGCGCGCCGCTGGTGACGCTGCTGCGCGGCAACGACATCGACGTCGGCGCCTTCTCGATGCGGCGGCGCGGCGTGCTGGCGGACGCGCTGCGCGCCTCGTCGCGCGTGTGCGTCGTCGCCCGCTCGCACGCGCCGCTGGTGTCGGCGCTCGCCCCGGACGCGGCGGTCGTGTTCGTCGCCAACAGCGTCGACACCGCGCAGTGGCGGGTGCTGCCGTCCGAGCGGGAGCGGGGGCGGGCCTGGCGGGAGGAGAACGTCGCGCCCGGACGCCGGACGATCGGGCTCGTCGGCCAGCTCAAGGTCAAGAAGGGCGTCGGCTTCTTCCTGGAGGCCCTGGCGGCGTCGCGCCGCACCGACGCCTTCCACCTGCTGCTCGTCGGCGAGGTCGAGGACTCCGTGCGGGAGTGGCTGGCGGAGCGCGACGTCCCGCACTCGTTCCTGCCGTTCCTGGAGCGCTACGACCTTCCGGCCGTCTACGCGAGCTGCGACCTCGTCGCGCTCCCCTCGTTCTACGACGGGATGCCGAACGTGGCGCTGGAGGCGGCGGCGCTCGGCGTGCCGCTGATCGCCTCGGACGCGGGCGGGCTGGCGGACGTGGCCGACGACGAGATCGGCTTCACCTTCCCGGCGGGCGACCCGCACGCGTGCCGCGCGGCGGTCGACCGGGCCGCGCGGGCGGGCGGCGAGGAGCTGGCCAAGCTCGGCGCGGCCGCCGCCGAACGGATCCGGCGCGACTTCACCCCGGCCGCCGAGACCGCGGGCTACCTGGCCGTCCTCGACGAGGCGCGTTGATCCTCTGCTACGCGGCCGGTGACGGGCTCGGGCATCTGACGCGGCTCAGGGCCGTTCTGCACACCCTCGGGCGGGAGGGACCGGTCACCGTCGTGGCCGGGTCCCGCTTCGCGGCCGACGCGCGCGTCACGCACGGCTGGGACGTCGTGGAGACCGCCGACCCGGCGGCCCTCCGCCCAGACGAGGTGATCGTGGACGCGTTCCCCGCCGGGCTGCGGGGCGAGCTGACCGGATTCCCCTCCGGGACCAGGACGACGCATCTGGCCCGCCTGCTGCGCTGGGACGCCTACCGGCCCCTGCTCCCGGCGGGCCCGCTCCGCTTCGACCGGACGTTCGTCCTTGAGGAACTCGACCCGTCCCACGACGCCTACCTGCGCGCGGTGTCGGACGAGGTCGTACCGCTGGCGCTCGCCGATCCCCCGTCGGAGCCGGTCGACGTGGACGGCTGGCTCATCGTGCACAGCGGCCCCGACGCGGAGACGCTCCAGCTCGTCGCCTACGCGCAGGACATGGCGTCGGCAGAACGGGTCCGTCCGCCGATGACGCTGGTGTCGCCCGCGAGGCCGGACGGCCTGCCCCGGTCCGTCGCCCACTTGGACGTCTATCCCGCCTGGGTGCCGGGCCCGGACGTCGACCGGATCGTCACCGCGGCGGGGTTCAACGCCGTCCGCCAGTACGCGCCTTGGCGGGAACGGCACCGGATGATGCCGTTCCCACGCAGCCTGGACGACCAGTACACGCGCGCGGCCCGCGCCAGAGGCGGGCCCCCGCGCTAGAAGTAGGTGGAGGTCAGGTTGCCGGTCGGCCAGGTCTTCACGGCGTTCGCGGCCTTGTGCAGCGCCGCGTCGATGTCGGCGTAGTTCGCCGCGGAGCCCTCCTGGCGCTGGTCGAACAGGACCGCCCACGACAGCCCGTCGTACCGCCGGACCAGCAGCGTGTACGTTCCGGCCAGGCTTCCGTTGTGCCAGGTGTTGCGGCCGCCGGTCACGGGGCGCACCTGCCATCCGCAGCCGTAGTACCAGCCGTCGGCGTTGACGCCCGTCTCCGGCTTGGCGAACGCCCGGCTGATGGACGTCGAGGTCAGGATCGACCCGCCGTCGTAGATGCCCGCGAAGCGGGTGAGGTCCATGGCGGTGGCCAGCCAGCCGCCGTGCGCGTCCATGTTCTCCAGGTTGAACGCGCCGTAGGGGTAGGGCACCTTGGTGCCGCTGTTGTCGAACACGGTGGCGCCGGTGTAGGTCGAGTAGTACGGGGCCTCGCCGGTGACCTTGGTACGCGACTTGCCCAGGCGCATCCGCGTGATGCCGCGGGGAGCGAGCACGGTCTGCCGGACGTAGTCCTGGTACTTCTTCCCGGTGACCTTCTCGATGATCCGGCCGAGCAGCATGTAGCCGTAGTTGGAGTAGGCGTACTGCGCGCCGGGCGCGTGGTCCAGAGCGCGCCCGGACGTGTACTTCATGATGTTCGCCTGCGACACCGGCAGCGCGACGCCGAGCGCCTTGGCGATCGCCGCGTCCCGGAACATCGGGTCGGGCGTGATGTCGCGGTCCCAGCCGCCGAGGTGCTGCAGCAGCCGCAGCACCGTGACGTCCTTGAGGCGCGGGTCGGCCGTCGTGGACAGCCCCAGCAGCGTCGCCACCCGGTCGGTGAGCTTCAGCTTCCCGTCCTGGACGAGCCGGAGCACCGCCGTCGCCGTCACGGGCTTGGAGATGCTGGCGATGCGGAACGGCGTGGTCGGCTGCGTCTTGAAGGCGCCGGCCTCGGCGTAGGTGTAGCCGCGCGACAGGATCAGCTTGCCCTTGCGGACGACGGCGAGCTGCCCGCAGGGGATGGCCCGCGCCTGCATGAAGCTCTTGAGGGTGGCGTCGAAGCCGCCGAGGCCGGCGAGCGCCTTGCCGGTCACTCCCCACGTGCGGGCCGCGGCCGCGGCCTGGGCGTTCTTGGTCGGCCCGGATCCGCCGGACGCGCAGCCCGCGAGCAGCGCTGGCGCGGCCGCCAGGCCCGCCGCCTTGCCGAAGTCCCGCCTGCTCAGCTCTGCCACCGCGGCCCCCTGAAGATCGTCTGTCCGAAATGCGGTGATCACGAACCTTAGTGCATTCGATCTTCAGGGGTCCGGGAAACCCGGGACGGGCCGGCTCCGAAACGGCCCCGGTCAGCGCCACGGGGCGGCTCTTCTCGGGCGGCGCCACTCGGGCGGGCGCTACTCGGGCAGGCGGACGTCGAACTCGATCTCGACCTCGTCGGCGAGCCGGAGCGCGCCGAAGAACGCCGAGTAGGGCTTGATGCCCCAGCGGCTCTGCTCGACGGTGACGCCGCCGCGCACGCGGTCGCCCTCCCTGGCGGCCGCGAGCCGCACCGGTTTGACCCGTCCCATGATCGTCAGATCGCCCTCGACGGCGTCAGCGCCGATCGCGGTGGAGACGAACCGGATCCGCGGATACCGCCGGACGTCCAGGACCTTCCGCAGGTTCTTCACGATCTCCGCGCGGTCCTGGTCGGTGAGCGGCTTCACACCGCCGGCGCCCTCGCGCACCTCCAGCCCGTCCACGTCGACGGTCACCTCGACCGACGAGGCGTCCAGGGGCTCGCGCGCCTCGACCGCCGCCGACCAGCGCGTCGCCTCGATGGTCAGGTCGTGCCCCGCGCGCCGGCCGAGCCCGCTGCGCCCCGTCCGGACGAGCAGCCGCCCGTCTTCCGGCCCGAGCTCGAACGTTCCCTCCATGCTCCCCACCCTGCCACGCGGGTCAGAGGCACTCCACCTCGGCCTGCGGCCCGTACTCGGTGTGGAACCTCTCGCGGCGCACCTCGCGCCCGTCGGCCAGCAGCGTCCGCCACACGTCGACCTCGAAGCCCTCCCGGCCCGTCGTAGCGATGCACGCGCCGCCGCGGCCCCCGACGCCCGCCTCGAACGGCCGGAACCCGTACCGTGCGGACGTCCGCGACCGCACCTCGTACCTGCGCCGGCCCCACAGGTTCACCGTCAGCGACGTCGCCGAGGACGCCACCTGGATCCGCACCGGCTCGCGGGTGTCGTTCCTCCAGGTGAGGTCGAGCTGCGGGTAGAACACCGCGGCCTCGCGCCCTTCCGGGTACTCCGGCATCCACAGGCTGTGGGCGCGGGCCTTCCGGATGTCCAGCCCGGCCAGGAACACCGCGTTGTACAGCGTCGTGGACACCTGGCAGATGCCGCCGCCCACGTCGTCCGCCAGCCGCGACCCCACGATCGCGGGCGCGGGCACGTACCCGCGGCGCCTGGTGCGGGGTCCGACGGCGTCGTTGAACGAGAACGTCGCTCCGGGCTCGACGACCCGTCCGTCCAGGGCCCGGGCGGCGAGCTCGATGTTGTGGACGCGGGGCTCGCCCGGCGCGAACCGCGTGGTGAACGTGCTCATCAGGCGCTCGGGCGGCAGTGCGCCGGGACCGCCCCGCCTGGCCGCGTCGCGGTACGGCACGGCCAGCGCCGCCGACACGCCCGACAGTCGCGGGCCCTCCAGGTAGGCGCCCACCAGGAGCCCCGTCGACGCGACGGTGCCCGCCACGACGGGCCACCACCGCCGGACGCGGCGCCGCCCCGCCCGGCGGAGCCCAGGCCCGATCCGCCCCACAGACCACACCCCCCGACGATCCCCACGGGACCTCCCACGGACCCTGCCGCTCACCCGCGGCGGGCGCCCGCGTCTTTACCCGAACAGGACGAACGCCCGAACAACACCGGGCCGGTCACGGGTACCGGGCCGTCCGGGCGGCGGCGCGGGGGGGCGCGCGCCTGGCGCCGTCAGCGGGCGCGGGCCCCGGCGCGCATGCGCTCGGGGTCGATCTCCCGGCCGGGGCGCCGGCGCAGGTACTCGGCCTCCAGCTCGTTCATGCGGCGGGTGTGCTCGCCGTAGGCCTGGTCGGCGGCGTGCCGGAGCGCGTCCAGCCTCGTCTCGTACAGGTGGCCGAGCTCGCGGAACAGGTCGTCGTCGCTGAGGTCGCCGGGCGCGACTCCCAGGTCACGGCTGGTCATCGTGTGATCTCCTCCTTCGTGGGCGTCCCGTGCCCTACCCGGTCACCGGGGCATGAATCGTGAAGATCCGGAGTGCGCGGCGGTGCTTGCCGAAGCGCACCGCGCGCGGCAGCGGCGCCACCTCGCCGTCGCGCGCCAGCCGCAGGTCACCGGCCGGCGAGATGACCTCCATGCCGGTCGTCCGCCACGAGCGGTACCCGGGCGTCAGGCGCAGGTGGCCCGCGACGATCGCGGCGACCGCGCGGACGCGGGGCGCGCGGCTGCCGGTGGTGACCATCCGCACGTCGAGCCTGCCGTCGTCGAGGCGCTCGCGCCAGGTGGGCGCCGCGCCCCACGAGCCGAAGACCCCGTTGCCGACGAACGCCAGCCAGACGCGCCGGCGCCTGCCGTCCACCATCAGCTCGACGGGCTCGGCGTGCCGCAGCGTGCGGACGGCGGCGACCGCGAGCGCGGGCCACTTCCCGATCCGCCTCTCCAGCCGGACCCGCCGCTCGACGACCTCGGTGTAGGCGCCGATGCTCGCGGTGTTGAGGAAGATCTGCTCCGCCTCGTCCCCCGCCGGAGCGGACACGGGCGCCACGTAGGAGACGTCGGCGCGGCCGATCCGCCCTTCCCGGTAGGCCCTGATCGCCTGCGTCGCGGTCTCGACGCCGACCGCGCGGGAGAAGTGGTCGAACGTCCCGCCGGGGACGACCAGCAGCGGGACGTCGCGGCCGAGCGCCGCCCGCGCGGCCGCGTTCACGGTGCCGTCGCCGCCGACCACGGCCAGCACCTCGGCCCGCTCGGCGGCCTCGGCGCACGCCTTGTCGACGTCCCCTCCCGGCTCCACCCGGACGATCTCCGCCGCGGGCAGCTCGGCCTCGACCAGCGCGAGCGCGATCTCCGAGCGCCTCGGGAGGATCCCGGCGTCCGTCTCGGCCGAGGGACCCGACCCCAGGTTGACGATGGCCACCACACCCCGGCCGTCCTGGGCGACGGGCACGCGCCCGCCCTCATCCGGGGCCAGGCGCGCGACCGGAGGCCGCGAGGGCCACACCATCCGCGTCCCGACCCCGGCCAGCGCGCCGATCCCGAGGCCCGCCAGGACGTCGCCCGGGTAGTGGGCGCCGGTGTAGACGCGGGAGAAGGCCACCGCCGCGGCCGTCGCCGCGACCGGGACCGCCACCGCCGCCGGCGCCTCCAGCGCGACGCCGGTCGCGAACGCGGCGGCCGAGGCGGAGTGCCCGGACGGGAAGGCGTGCGAGGTCGGCAGCTTCCACCGGATCCGGATCGGGGGGACGAGGTCGACGACGGGGCGCCGGCGGCGGAAGGCCTGCTTGCCGACGATGTTCACCGCGGGGCTCGCCACGGCGATCGCGATGGCCCCGCGCAGCGCCGCGCGGCGCAGCCGCGGCCGTCCCGCGATCCCCATCGCGCCGGCCGCCGAGAACCACAGCACCCCGTGGTCGGCGAACCGCGACAGCCGCGGCAGGACGTACTCCAGCCCGCGCAGCCGGGCCGCCGCCACCTGGTCGAACGCCCACCGGTCCATCCGGCCGAGCCTGCGCAGCAGGGGGACGCGCTGGGGCCAGGCCCGATGCTCCTGAGCCTGCCGCGACCGGCGCCGGGTGACGGACCGTGACGGCACGAAAGTGCGCCGCGAATGGTTGACGCGCATGACCCGGGTATCCCCAGGGAGGCCGACATGATTCCGTAAAGATCTCAAATCGGGGGTCACATGCGGGCGAACGTCACTGTGGACTCAGCGACTGCAATAGGCTTCGCGACATGAGTCACCCGGAACGGCTCGGAACCCCGGGTGGCGAGTCGGTCGGGACGATCGCGGAGCCTCCTCACGTGAACGGGACCCTGGCCGACTACGCCGCACGATACGGGCTGAGGCAGAGCGCTGCGCGCCCCCCGCTGCGCAAGTACATCCAGGATGTGTGGGCTCGCCGGAACTTCATCTGGGCGTTCGCATCCGCCAAGAACATCTCGATGTACACCGACTCCCGGCTGGGGCAGGTGTGGCAGCTGCTGACCCCGCTGCTGAACGCCGGGGTCTACTTCCTGATCTTCGGTCTGCTGCTGAACACCAAGCGCGGAGTGCCCGACTTCATTCCCTTCCTGGTGACGGGCGTGTTCCTGTTCGGGTTCACCCAGCGGTCGGTCACATCGGGCTCCAAATCCGTCGGCGACAACCTCTCGCTGATCAGGGCCCTGCACTTCCCGCGGGCCACGCTGCCCCTGGCGATCGCGATCGTGGAGCTGCAGCAGCTGCTGCTCGCCCTGGTCGTGCTGTTCGTGATCGTTTTCGCGTTCGGCGAGCCGGTCAGCTTCCAGATGCTCCTGTTCGTCCCCGTGATGGCGCTCCAGCTGATGTTCAACGTGGGCATCAGCATGGTCATGGCGCGGCTCGGGGCGTTCAACCGCGACATCACCCAGCTGCTGCCGTTCGTCATGCGGACCTGGCTCTACATGTCCGGCGTGATCTTCAGCCTGCCGTCGCTGATGAAGCCGGGCTCGCGGCTCGCCGACTACCCGTGGCTGGGCGAGCTGCTCCAGCTCAACCCGGCGTACGTGTACGTGGAGCTGAGCCGGCACGTCCTGCTCGGCGAGTACCGGAACTACGTCGGAGGCCTCGCGCACGCCACCTCGACGGGGCAGCTGTGGCTGTACGCGATCGTGTGGGCCGCGGTCATGCTGGTGGGCGGATTCCTGTTCTTCTACCGTGCCGAGGAGCGCTACGGCCGTGGCTGACACGAAGGTCCGCGGGACCCTCCAGATCGACCCGACCCGGGAGCCGATCGTCGTCGTCGACGACCTGCACATCGTCTACCGGGTGTACGGCGCGGGCGGCAAGGGCAACGCCGCGAGCGCGTTCTCGCGCGTCCTTCGCCGCAAGCACCGCCCGTCGATGACCGAGGTCCACGCGATCAAGGGCCTGTCGTTCGTCGCGTACCGGGGCGAGGCCGTCGGGATCATCGGCACCAACGGCTCCGGCAAGTCGACGCTGCTGAAGGCGATCGCGGGGCTGCTGCCCCCGCACAGCGGCGGCGTCTACACCGACGGGCAGCCGTCCCTGCTGGGCGTGAACGCGGCCCTGATGAAGGACCTCACCGGCGAGCGCAACATCGTCCTCGGCTGCCTGGCGATGGGCATGACCCCGGCGGAGACCCGGTCCAAGTACAAGGAGGTCGTCGAGTTCGCCGGGCTGAAGGAGGGCTTCATCCAGTACCCCATGCGGACGTACTCCTCCGGCATGGGCGCCCGCCTCCGGTTCGCGATCGCCGCGGCCAAGACCCACGACGTCCTCCTGATCGACGAGGCGCTCGCCACCGGCGACGCCAAGTTCCGGACCAAGAGCAAGCGCCGCATCGACGAGCTGCGCAAGGACGCCGGCGCGGTCTTCCTCGTCGCGCACCAGCTCGACACGGTCAAGGAGATGTGCGACCGCGTCATCTGGATCGACGAGGGCCGCATGCACATGGACGGCGACCCCGAAGAGGTCGTCGCCGCCTACATCGAGGCGACCGGCAAGTAGCGGCGGCATGCCCGGCGCCGCGGGGCGCCGGGCGCCGATCGTGACGCCGCCGGGTTCGCGACGGGGCCGTTAGATCGCGACGCCCCCTGGTAGAGATGTGGTGTCACGATGATCCTGATGGAGGAGGTCGCCATGCCCGGCAAGCCCCCGCTTCCGCACGAGCACCTGCCCGAGGTCCCCTCGTTCACGGTCGCCAGCGACGACATCGCCGAGGGCGAGCGGCTCGCGGACCGGCACGTGTTCGACGACTGGGGTTTCAGCGGCGGCAACGAGTCGCCGCACCTGCGCTGGTCCGGGTTCCCGGACGCGACGAAGAGCTTCGCGGTGACCTGCTACGACCCGGACGCGCCGACCGGCAGCGGCTTCTGGCACTGGTCGCTGTTCGACATCCCCGCGAGCGTCACGGAGCTGCCGACGGGCGCCGGGACCGAGGACGCCAAGGTCGGCGTGCACGCCCGCAACGACTACGGGGTCAGGGCGTTCGGCGGCGCCGCTCCGCCGCCCGGCGACCCGCACCGCTACGTCTTCACCGTCCACGCGCTGGACGTGGAGTCGTTCGGCCTCGGCCCGGACACCTCCCCGGCCGTCGTGGGCTTCAACATCACCGCCCACACCCTGGCGCGCGCCACGATCGTCGCCGAGTTCGGCCTCTGACGCCGCACCGCCCCGCCGAAGCCGTCCCGGAGGCCTTCCCGGGGCGGCTTCGGCCGGTTCCGGTGGGGGCTAGTCGGCTCCGATGACGACGTCGCCGACGGCCGTGCGGCGGTAGAGGACGGAGCGGCCGCTGCGCTCGCGCGTGACCAGCCCGGACTCCCGCAGCACCGCGAGGTGGTCGCCGATCCCGCCGACGCTCATCCGGAGGCGGGCGCTCAGCCAGCTGGTCGTGGCGGGCTCGGCGAGCAGGCGCAGCAGGTCGGCCCGCGTGCGGCCCACCAGCCTGGCCAGGGCGTCCTCGCCGCGCGGCTCCCGGCTCTCCCAGAGGGCCGCCACCCCCCTGGCCCGGTACATGAGCGTGTACGGCCAGTCCTGTTCGAGCGCCGCGCCGAGCTCGGCGAAGACGACGGGCACGAACGTCAGCCCGGCGCCGCCGAGGCGGTAGGTGGCGTCGCCGTGGATGTCCGCCTCGATGAGGCCGTCGCGCCACCGCACCTTGCGGGACAGGCCGTCCAGCGCCGCCGCCCAGCCGTAGGCGGCGAGGCGTCCCGCGCGGTGGACGATGTCACGTTCCAGGATCGAGCGCAGCACCGGCCAGTCCGGCTCCAGGAGGGCGCGCCAGGCCGTCTCCAGGCCCGCCGCGAGCCGCTCGACGACGTCGGGGGCCTCCAGCACCTCCCGGACGGCGGCGTCCGGCTCGGGCAGCCCCTCGAGGTTGCGGGCGAGTTCGCGGCGCGCCTGGTCGAGCGGCGTCGCCCGGACGGTCGCCAGCTGGTCGGCGACCGTCAGGTTCGGGCGGGAGGGCGGCGGGACGACGAAGTCGGCCATGTACCCGTGCGGGCGGCGCAGGAAGGCCAGCGCGCGCAGGGCCGGGTCCCCGGCCACGCGGCGGTACGCGGGCCGGGCCCGCTCCACCCACGGGCCGAGGGGCCCGACGGGCATCCGGCCCGCGACCACGCCGAGCGCGCTGTGCACCTCGATCAGGGGGGCGATCCCGAAACGGCTGGCCGCGAGGTCGCCCGGGCCCACCACGATGCGATACATGTTTCGTTCCTCCCCGAAACATTGTCCCGTACGGGGCCGGCGCCCGCAGAGTCGCCGCCATGACCGCTTCTTCGACGACCTCCGCGCGGTACCGCGACGTGTTCGGCGTCCCCGAGTTCCGGACGCTGTTCTCCCTCCAGACGCTCCAGGTGGCCGGCGACTCGGTCCGCACGATCGCGCTGTCGGTCCAGACCTTCGAACGCACGGGCTCGCCGGTCGCGGCGGCCCTCGTCTTCGCCGCCGGAATGCTCCCGTACGTGGTCGGCGGGGCCCTCCTGCTCTCGCTCGCCGACCGCGTCCCGGCGCGGCGGCTGCTCACCGGCTACCACCTGCTGCGCCTGGCGGTCACGGCCGTCCTCGCGGTGGGCGGGCTGCCGCTGCCGCTGACCATGGCGCTGCTCGTCGCGGTGGGGCTGTTCGCCCCGGTCGGCAGCGCGACCGTCCAGGCCCGGCTGCCCGTCCTGCTGCCCGGGGACGGCTACGTGCTCGGACGGTCGCTGTTCACGATGACCAGCGCGGGCGCGCAGATCACCGGCCAGGCGGCGGGCGGGCTGCTGCTGTCGGTGCTCGCCCCGGCGGGGACGCTCTGGCTCGCCGCCGCCAGCGCGGCGCTGGCCGCGGGCCTCGCCCGCTTCCGCCTCCCGGACGCGCCGGCGCCGGCCCCGTCGGCGTCCACCGGGGCGGCGCGGGCGACGTGGCGCACCAACCGGCTCCTGCTCGGGCGCCCCACGACGCGCGGGCTGCTGCTGGCCGGGTGGCTGCCGATCTCCCTGTCGGTGGGGGCGGAGGGGGTCGCGGTCCCCTACGCGGACGGCCTCGGCCGTCCGGACGCGGCCGGGCTGCTGCTGTCGGCCGCCGCGGCCGGGATGTTCGCCGGGAACCTGGTGGCGGCCCGCTGGATCCGCCCGGACCTGCGGGAGCGCCTCGCGCTGCCGCTGGCCGCGCTGACCGGCGCGCCGCTCCTGCTGTTCGCCTTCGGGCCGGGCCTTCCGGCGGCGTGCGCGCTGATGGCGGCGGGGACGTTCGGGCTGGGGTACGAGCTGGTCGTCCAGCGGCGGCTCGTGGACGCGGTGCCCGAGGAGATCCGCGGGCAGGCGATCGGCCTGTACGGCAGCGGTCTCATGACCGGACAGGCCGCCGGAATCGGATTGGCGGGCGCCCTGGGCGAGGCGGTGGCGCCCGGACGGGTCATGGCGCTGTGCGGGGCCGCGACGCTGGTGGCGTGCCTCTGGCTCCACCGGCCGCTGCGCCGGGGGGTGTGGCGTGTTCGCCCGGTGAGAAGCGAACACGCCACGGACGCGGCTACTTCTGCCAGGGGAAGCGGTCGGCGAAGGCCGGCTTGAGGTGGTCCAGCCAGACCGCCTCAGGGTCGTACTGCGCGAAGAAGGGCTTGCCGACGAGATCGGCGTCGCGGCACTGGATGAAGTGCAGCGCGAAGACCTTCTGGCCCGCGATCTCCATGACCCCGTCCACGCAGACCTTGCCGGGCGTGGCCGACATGGACGGGCCGCGGACGGTCCGCGCCAGTCCGGAGACGTGCTTGTACGCGTCGCGGAAGATCTCGTACGCCCGGCCGAGCGGCACCGCGAAGTAGTCCTGCGGGCCCGTGTCGCGCTCGACGAACATGTAGTACGGGATCAGACCCATCCGGGTCTGCGTCCGCCACATGCTCTCCCAGTCGGCGGGGTCGTCGTTGATCGTCCGGATCAGCGGCGCCTGGGTGCGGATGACCGCCCCGGTGTCGCGGATGCGGCGGCACGCCTCGGCGACCATGAGGGGTTCGAGCTCGCGCGGGTGCGTGAAGTGCGCCATGAACGCCAGATTCTTGCCCGAGGCCACGACCTGCTCGAACAGCCGGAGCATGTCGTCGGCGTCGGGGTCGGTGACGAACTTCTGCGGCCAGTACGCCAGCGACTTGGTCCCGATCCGGATGGATTCGAGCTGCTCGATGTCGAGCAGCGGCTCGACGTAGCGGCGCAGCACCGGCTCGCCCATGATCATGGCGTCGCCGCCGGTGAACAGGACGCTGGTGACCTCGGGGTGCGCGAGGATGTACTCGCGCAGCGCGGCGGGCTCGTCGCCGGCCATCTTCAGGTCGGCCTCGCCGACGAACTGCGCCCAGCGGAAGCAGTAGGTGCAGTAGGCGTGGCAGGTCTGGCCCTGCTTGGGGAAGTACAGCACCGTCTCGTCGTACTTGTGCTGCATCCCGGGGATCTTGCCGTCCCCGAAGCTCGGGATGTTGAGCTCCATCTGGCCCGCCGGATGCGGGTTCAGCTTCATCCGCACCAGGTGGGCGGCGGCCTCGATCTCCGCCTTCGGCGCCTCGCGGCTCAGCAGGTCCGACAGGCGCGCGACGTCCTCGGCCGGAAGCATGTCCTCCTGGGGGAAGACGAGCCGGTAGATCGGGTCGTCGGGCGCGGCCGACCAGTCGATGAGCTCCTCGATGACGTATGCGTTCGTCCGGAAGGGCAGGACCGTCGCCACCGCCCGGGTCGCGAGCCGCTGCGCGGGTGTCAGCCCCGCGCGAGCGGTGAGCTCGTCGAGGTGCTTCGCCGTGAAGGCGCGGAACTTGCGACCGGTGGATCGCATTGCGGGAGCCGCGTCGTTCACCAGTGTCACGTGTTGGTACTCCTTGCTGTCAGCGGGGGAAGCGCACCCGGGCGCGCCGCCACGTACCGTGATCAGAACCGCTCGGGCCACCTCATTCAACCGTTTGGGGTGGCTTCATGCCGAATTAGTACCCCCTGTACGTCCCCGACAAAGCCATGGTCAGGACATCCCCGACAAATAGGCTCCGTCATCATCGTTGACGCCTCATGTCTTGTCCAACGGCTACAGGACGTCAACTTCTCCGTCAGCCGCCCCCAAGTCTTCGGCCAGCGGATACTCGGCAAAGAGCGCCCCAGGTCACACACCCGCGGCCGGTTCGGAAATACTGGGGGGCGGGTAGGACCGATCGGCGCGCGGGACCGCGCGCGCGTGAGGGGGCCGGGTGAACGCTGACCACCGGGGCGGGCCGGGTGTCGTCCCCATGCACCTGATCGTTCTCGCGGGGCTGGCCTCGGTCACCTACGCCAGCTTCGTGCTGGAGAACCTCCTCAGCCCCAAGCTGGACTTCTTCAACGGCTATGTGAGCGAGCTCTCGGCCTCCGACCAGCCGTTCCACTTCGTCTACAGCGCCGGCGACCTCATCACCGGCGTCCTGTCGATCCTGGTGGCGCCTTGGTGGAGCGGGCG
>NZ_JBEZJP010000136.1:0-18077 GCF_040653175.1 Actinomadura sp. NPDC048032 | reverse complement strand
GGGGGCAAGGCCGGATTCATGCCGTCACAGGTCGCGAAGGGTCGGCCGAGCACGCCCGCGCCTTCGCGGGGGCGCAGGCGACCGGGCGGGTCAGCCGGCGATGAAGACGTCCTTGACGGCGCTCTTGCGGAGGTCTTCGAGGAGATCGATCTGCGCCTGGGCGCGGTCGTGGAGTTTCTCCAGCTCGGCCGCGTCCAGCTCCGGCGTCCGGTCGGCGAGGGTGAGCAGCGTGCGCCATCCGGCGGCCTTGCCCTCGACGGCCAGCCGCAGGAACTCGTACTCCACCAGGTCGGTCAGCGGGGAACGCTCCCTGAGGCGGCCGTTGAGCTTGAGCCGTCCCGCCATCTCGGCCACGGACACCGCGATGCTCTTGTAGTGGCGGACGGGGACGCCGAGCGACGCCATGACGGACAGCAGCGCTCCCCGGTCGGCGGCGATCTCGTCCGCCAGCCGCCGCAGCCGCTCCTCCTCGGGCCTGCCCTGGTGCGCCTGGGCGAGCGCGCGAGAGCGTCCCACTCCGGCCGCCGCGCCCGCGAGATGGTCGTTCAGATAGATCGCCAGGAATGGTCCGGCCGTCTTCTCCATGCGGGTCCTTCCGGCCGCCCGGAGGGGCGGCCCTGCACGTCAGGTGAGGGGAGGTCGGTCGTCGATGAAGCTCGCGGTACCCAGCGGGCGGACGGGTACTCCCCCCGCCGTCTCCAGTTCGGCCGCCGGTCCGCGGCGACGGATACCCCCGCGTCCGGAGTGGGCAAAAACCGGTCAATGCGCGCTTGTGCCGGTGAACGCCCGGGTACGGCCCGACCGACCAAGGGGGGAAAATGATCAAGACACTGCACAAGCGGGGCCTGAAGTCGCACCACATGTACACGGCCGGACTCGGCTCGATCGCCCTGGCGTTCGCGTCGTGGGCGCTCTCCAACCAGCTGGAGGAGAGGGGCATGGACCGCGCCGACCGCTGGGGCATCTTCGTCGGCGAATGGGCCCCGACCTTCTTCGCCATCGGCGTCGCCATGCGCCTGGAGGAGATGCGCGAGGAGAGCACGGAGATCCCGATGCAGCGCGGCGAGATGGACGAGAGAGTCGGAGGCCGCGCGTCCCACGCGATGCGCTAGCGCCCGCGCGGTGACCGGCGGCCGCAGGCCGCCGGTGCGGCCGGGCGCGGTCCAGGCTGTCTCGAAGTGGCCTCGGCCGCGCGCGCGAACGCGTGACCTGGCCGGTGAAGTGGGCCGGGGTATTGCAGCACAGCCTCGATCCCGAGCCCCGCGGGGGCGGGCTCTGGGACGATGGACCGCATGATCGAACGCACCGGCCCGCGGTTGGCCGAGGAGGAGCTGCTTCCTCCGGCGGAATGGGGGCGCGGGCGGGGCGCGGCGCCCGGCGCCCGTGCGGCCTGGGCGTTCGGCGCGCTGGCGGCGGCGCTCGTGCTCGGCCGGGCGTGGGCGGCGCCGCACATCGGCGCGCGGGCCCTGGACGCATGGGCGACGATCTTCGTGGCGGTGTGCGTGCAGGCGCTGCCGTTCCTGGTGTTCGGCGTCGCGCTGTCGGCCGCGATCACCGCGTTCGTCCCGGCCTCGGTGTGGCGGCGGGTGCTGCCGCGCCGGCCGGGCGCGGCGGTGCCGGTCGCGGGCGCGATGGGGGCGGTCCTGCCGGGGTGCGAGTGCGCGTCGGTGCCGGTCGCGGGCGGGCTGATGGCGCGCGGGGTGGCGCCCGCCGCCGCGCTCACGTTCCTGCTCGCCGCCCCGGCCATCAACCCGATCGTGCTGGTCGCCACAGCGGTCGCCTTCCCGGGACGGCCGGAGATGGTGGCGGGACGGTTCGCCGCCTCCCTGCTGGTCGCCGTGCTGGCCGGATGGGCGTGGCTGCTGCTGGGCAGGCGCGAATGGCTCAAGGTGCCGACCCGTCCCCACGCGCACGGGGCGGCCGGACGCCTCGACGCGTTCCGGCAGGCCATGCGGCACGACATCATGCACGCCGGAGGGTTCCTGGTCGTCGGCGCCGCGGCGGCCGCGACCATCAACGCCGCGGTGCCCTCGTCCTGGGTCTCGTCGGCGGCGGGCGATGCCGTGGTGTCGGTCCTGCTCCTGGCGGTGCTGGCCGTCCTGATGTCCATCTGCTCGGAGGCCGACGCGTTCGTGGCGGCCAGCCTGTCGCAGTTCTCCACCACCGCGCGGCTGACGTTCCTGGTGGTCGGCCCGATGGTGGACCTGAAGCTGATCGCCCTCCAGGCGGGGTTCTTCGGCCGGAGCTTCGCGGTCCGGTTCGTCCCGCTGACGTTCTGCCTGGCGGTGGGCGTCAGCGCGCTGGTGGGAGGGCTGGTGTCATGAGCAGGCCCGCCCAGAACCTGCTGCTGGTCCTGCTCGGCGGCGCGATGCTCTGGATCACGCTGGGCAGCGGCGAGTACGTCAACTACGTGCGGCCCGGATTCCGCTATCCGCTGGTGGCCGCGGCGATCGCGCTGGTCGTGCTGGGCGCCGCCGGCCTGCGCCGGGAATGGCGGGACACCGGCGACGACGGGCACGGCGGCGAACACGGCGGCGAACACGGCGGCGAACACGGCGGCGAACACCACGTCGAGCACGGCGGCGGTCATGCGCACGGTCCGGGCGTGGCGTGGCTGCTCTGCGCGCCGGTGCTGGCGATCTTCGTGATCGCGCCGCCCGCGCTCGGCTCGTTCACCGCCGCGCGCGGCGCCGGTCGCGCCGCGCCGCCCCCGCCGTCCCCCGCCGAGGGCTTCGCCCCGCTGCCGAGGACGGGAGCGCCCGCCCCGATGAGCATGGGCGAGTTCATCGGACGCGCCTACCTGGCGCAGACCGGCGACCCCGCCTCGTTCGAGGGGGTCCCGGTGCGGCTGACGGGCTTCGTGACCCCGCCGGCGAAGGGCGAGCGCGGCTGGCGCCTCACCCGGCTGAAGGTCGCGTGCTGCGCGGGCGACGCCATCCCGTTCCCCGTCATCGTGCGGGGCCTGCCGCAACCGCCCGCCGACACGTGGGTGCGCGTCGACGGGGTGTGGGTGCCGCCCGCGACCGGGCGGCGGGCGACCGTCGTCCAGACGCTGCGCGGGCGGTCCCTCCAGCGGATCGGCAGGCCCGGCGACCCCTACGAGTGACCGGGCCCGCCACGGCCGTCACACTCTTTCACCGCACGGCCCACCAGCCCTCCAGGATCCGGGCACGGCGGACGGCCCGCACCCGGGGTTCCGGACGCGGGCCGCCATCATGGGCCCCGGCCGACGGCGGGCTGGGTCTCACCGGCGGGCCGTGTCCTGCGTGCGGGGTCGTTTCAGCAGGTCAGGTTGCTCCCCGCGGGGACGCCGAGGATCTGGGTGAAGCGCTGGTAGGCGTTCACCCGGCTCTGCACCTGGGCCGGATTCCGGCCGTCGCATTCCAGGGCGCCGTTGATGCTGCGGATCGTCTCGCCGAACCCGCGGCCGTTGACCATGGCGCTGTGGCCCGTCATGGTGCCCGGCCCGTTCTGGGTCATCCAGTACCAGAGCCCGGTCCGCCACGAGACCGAGGCGTCCCGTTCCACGAGCCACGGGTTGTTCAGCAGGTCGATGCCGAGGGCGTCGCCCGCCGCCTTGTAGTTGAAGTTCCAGCTCAGCTGGATGGGACCGCGCCCGTAGTAGGCCGCCTGCCCCGCCGGGCACCCGTATGGCTGGCTCGCGTCGCAGTAGTGCGGGTAGTTCCCGGTGTTCTGCTCGACGATGTAGACCAGCCCGCCGGTCTCGTGGTTGACGTTGGCCAGGAAGGCGGCGGCCTCCTGCTTCTTCACCGTGTCGCTTCCGGTGGCGGCGAACGCGGGGAACGCGGCCATGGCCGCGGTCAGACCGCTGTAGCCGTAGAACGAGTTGCGGCTCGGGAACATCTGGTTGAACTGCGACTCGCTCACCACGAACCCGCCCTGGCCGGGCGGATCGCCGGGGTCGGACGACCCGCAGGCTCCCTTGTCGGCCCACACGTCGGCGCGGCCCGGGGTCTCGTTCTGCGTCCACCACTTCGCCGACCAGTTGTGCCCGTTGTAGGACACCGCGGCGCCGCCGGTATAGACGGCGGAGGAGCTCCACGCCGCCGCGCAGGCCGCGGCGGAGGCGGGCGCCGCCGGCAGGACGGCCGACAGCGTCCCCGCCGCGAGCAGGAGCGCACCGGTCAGCCGGGCGCCCGCCGGCAGGGGGACGCGCCGCGCCTTGCGTGCCGGCGTCACTGGACGTTCACGTCGACGCAGGCGTAGAAGGCGTTCGCCGTGTCGGCGATGTTCCAGATCGCCAGCACCTTCTGCCGGCCGGTGACGCCGCCGAGGTTGACCGAGTGCGAGACGGTGGACGGGGGCTGCTGGTTGTTGCCGTCGACCACGGCGACGCGCCTGCCGCCGACGTAGTACTCGTAGTTCGACGTGCGGTGCCGGGCGGTGAACGTCCAGGTGAAGGTCACCGTCTGGCCGACCGTCGTGGCCCTCCAGCCCTTGCCGTCGTCGTCGAGCTCGGCGAACCGCGCGTTGCCTCCGCTGCAGCTGCGCAGGCCCTTCGGGCCCTCGACGCTCTGCGGCTCCCACTGGATGGAGCCGCACTGGACGATGCGCTGCGCGCACTGGGCCTGCCGGCTCATCGGCGCCGACACGTACCCGTGGGCCCAGGCCGAGGTCGCCGGGATCACCACGGCGACGAGGGGAGCGATTCCGATGCCCGCCGTGACGGCGGCGATCCTGCGCGAGCGCTTCGTGCGGGGGGTCTTCTTCGTGCGGGGGGTGGTTTCCATGCGGGGGTCCTCGCGTGATGGGGGTGGTCATGGGACGTCGTCGCGGCAGGGCCTGCCGCCGGGGGAGCAGTCGACGAACGCGGTGGCGGGGCGCGGGGGCGGGGCATGAACACTCCATCGGATAGGAAACTTTCCTATCGGATTTAGCGAACGCTAACCCCGTGCCCGATCGCGGGCAAGAGCCCGCCGGAAACAGCCGGAACGGCGCCGCGGCGGCCCGGCCGGACCAGTGCAGGCAGGGAAGCGAACCACCCGATTCCGGTCGGGAGATTCGGCACATTCCCCGCAACCGGACGCCGGGGGTCGGCGACTTCTGCCAACGGACCGCCGGAAGCCCAGGAAAAGGCGTCGAAGACGGTGAGGTACCGGTCACCGGGACACCCCTTGGAGGCCCGTCCCCGCCCTTCTACGATCGGGCCACCCATTTCTGTCGCCCGACCGGCGGGGACTCCCGCGTCCGGCCGGGACGGCGGCGCCGACAAGGGCCAGGCGCGGGCCCTCGTTAGCGGTCGCCTCGCTGCACGGCGTCCGCTGAGAGGAACACATGGACCGGAGCGCTGATTACGTCGTGGTGGGGGCCGGCAGCGCCGGCTGCGTGCTGGCCAAGCGGCTGGCCGAGTCCGGGGCGAGCGTCGTCCTGGTGGAGGCGGGCGGTCCGGACCGCACGCCGCTGGTCCGCAAGCCGGGGCTGATCGCCGTCTTCCACAACGTCCCGCAGCTGAAGAAGCGGCTGGACTGGGGCTTCTACAGCGCCCCGCAGAAGAACGCGCTCGACCGGAAGATCCCGCAGGTCAGGGGGCGTGTCCTCGGGGGTTCGGGGTCGATCAACGGCATGCTGTTCGTGCGCGGCCACCGCAGGAACTACGACGACTGGGCCGCCGAGGGCTGCACCGGATGGGGCTTCGACGACGTCCTCGACAGCTACCGGCGGTTGGAGAACTGGGAGGACGGGGCTTCCGACCTGCGTGGTTCAGGTGGCCCCATCCAGGTGACGCGGCAGCGTGACCTCACTCCCGCCTCCGAAGCGTTCATCGAGGCGGTCGTCCAGACGGCGGGCGTCAAGCGCAACGACGACTACAACGGCGCCGAGCAGGAGGGCGTGGGGGTCTTCCAGCAGAGCGTCGCGGACGGCCTGCGCTACAGCTCGTCCGTCGGCTACCTGGACGACCACGGCCTGGCGAACCTGACGGTCCTGACGAACGTGACCGTGCGGCGGGTCGTGATCGAGAAGGGGCGGGCCACGGGCGTCGAGGTCGCCGGCAAGAAGGGCACCGCGACGATCCGGGCGTCCCGGGAGGTCGTCCTCTCGGCGGGGGCGTTCGGCTCCCCGCACCTGCTGATGCTGTCCGGCGTCGGCCCGGCCGCCCACCTGAAGGACCACGGCATCGAGGTGCGCGCCGACCTTCCCGTAGGCGACAACCTGCACGACCACATGTTCGTGCCGATGACGTTCGTCATGGACACGGCCCGCCACAAGGGCACCGCGCCCTACTTCGCCAGGGGCGTCGCCAAGGAGTGGACGCGGGGCGGGACGTGGGTGGCCCGCAGCGTGTTCGAGGCGGTCGGCTTCGTCCGCAGCGGGCAGGCGGGCGACATCCCCGACATCCAGTTGCACGCGTTGCCGTGGTCGTACCCGTTCCCGAACCAGGACGCGCCGGTGCGGCACGCCGTCGACAAGCGCTCCGCGCTCACGATCATGCCGACGCTGATCTACCCGAAGAGCCGCGGCACGCTCCGGCTGGGCTCGGCGGACCCGTCCGCCGCGCCGGTCATCGACCCCGGCTACCTCACCGAGCCCGACGACGCCCGGCTGCTGCTGGACGGCATGGAGCTCGTCCGCGAGGTCATGGCGAACCAGGCCATCGCCGGGGACGTCAAGGAGGAGCTCTCCCCCGGGCCGCGGTACGCCGACCGGGAGGCGCTGGCCAGGGAGCTGCCGAACCGCGCCACGACCGTCTACCACCCGGTGGGGTCGTGCCGGATGGGCGCCGACGAGCGGGCCGTCGTCGACCCCGGGCTGCGCGTGCGGGGCGTCGAGGGCCTCCGCGTGGCGGACGCGTCGATCATGCCGAGCATCATCGGCGGCAACACCAACGCCCCCAGCATGATGATCGGCGAGCACGCCGCGAAGCTGATCCTCGACGCGGGCTGACCCCCCGGCGAGCCGGAGGCGTTCCCGTCCTGGACCGGCGGTTCAGGACGGGAAGGCCATGACCCAGCGGCGCTGCCAGGGGGTTTCGACGGCGCGGGGATGATGGTGCTGACGCGTCCAGGCGACGGCCTCGGACGGGGCCGTCCCGGACAGGACGGCCAGGCACGCGATGACCGTTCCGGTGCGGCCGACGCCGCCTCCGCAGGCGACCTCGACGGCGGCGCCGGAGCGGGCCCGTTCGTGCAGGGCGCGGATCTGCCGCACGGCCTCGTCCCGGTCGCGGGGCAGCAGGAAGTCCGGCCAGTCGATCCATGCGGACGGCCAGTCCAGCTCCGGCGCGTGCCTGCGGCGGAGGCGGCCGGACCCCAGGTAGAGCCCGAAGTCGGGCACGGGCCCGCCGGGGAGCGGTCGCCGCAGGCCGCGCCCGCGGATCAGGGTCCCGTCGGGAAGCCGGATCGCACCGTCGAGCGTCATCGGGTCACCGCCCGGCGGCGCGCGCGGTGGTTGGCGACGTTGACCCTGTTCCCGCACACCTCGGGCATGCAGTAGCGGCGGCGCCCGGCGCGGCTGGCGTCGGCGAACACTCCGCCGCAGCCGGGGGCGGCGCACGCGCGGAAACGGCCGTGGCCGAGCGCCCTGAGGAGGCCGAGCAGCGAGACGCCGACGACGGCGGCCAGTTCGGCGACGAGGGACGCGTCCCGCGCCGTCGGGACGTGCCACTGCCACCGGCCGGAGGGGTCGCGGCGCAGCACCGGCGCGAGCCCGACGTGCCCGGCCAGCATCGCCGCGCGCTCCACCGCCTCGTCCTCCGTCCCGGACTCCAGCACGGCCCGCACCTCGCGGCGCAGGAAGCGGACCTTCTCCACGTCCTCCGCGCTCGGTGCCCCGGCCCCGCCGGCGGCGGGCTCAAGGGGCACCACGTCATAGGCGGCGAAATCGTATCCGGAGAGCAGCGCGGCCAGGTCGCCGGGTCCGGAGAGCGCCTCGGCCTCCCGCACGTCCGGCGACGTGGCGACCAGGTCGTTCGCGACCTCGACGCCCGCCGCGTAGTCGGCCATCGGAATGAGCACACGTCCTCCCGCACCCGCGTTCAGTAAGGGTTATAGGAGGACTGTAGACCTTACCGAGTCGTGACGTCGAACTGGAGGCCGCCGTTCTCCACGGACACGTCGACGTGCCCGCCGGGGCCCAGGTCGCCGGACAGGAGCAGGTCGGAGAGCCGGTCGTCCACCTCCCGCTGGATCGTGCGGCGCAGCGGACGGGCGCCGAACTCGGGCTGGTAGCCGCGCTCGGCGAGCCAGTCCACGGCCTCGGTGCTGAAGGAGACCGAGACGTCCTGGGCGCGCAGGCGGCGGCGCGTCTCGTCCAGCAGCAGGTCGGTGATCTGGCGGAGCTGGCCCTGTTCCAGCCGCCGGAAGACGATGATCTCGTCGATCCGGTTGAGGAACTCGGGCCGGAACGACTCGCGCAGCCGCCGCATGATCCGGTCGCGCAGCGCGCCGCCGCCGTCGCCGGACGCGCCGAAGCCGATCTCGGTCGTGCCGGTGATCAGTTCCGAGCCGAGGTTGCTCGTCATGATCACGACGGTGTTGCGGAAGTCGACCGTGCGGCCCTGCGCGTCGGTGAGGCGGCCGTCGTCGAGGAGCTGGAGCAGGACGTTGAACACGTCCTGGTGCGCCTTCTCGATCTCGTCCAGCAGGATCACCGAGTACGGCTGGCGCCGGACGGCGTCGGTGAGCTGCCCCGCCTCCTCGTAGCCGACGTATCCGGGCGGAGCGCCCATCAGGCGGCTGACGGTGTGCCGCTCCTGGAACTCGCTCATGTCGAACCGGATCATCCGGTCCTGGCTGCCGAACAGGGCCTCCGCCAGCGCCTTCGCCAGTTCGGTCTTGCCGACGCCGGTCGGGCCGAGGAACAGGAACCCGCCGATCGGCCGGTTCGGATCGCCCATCCCGGCGCGGGACCGCCGCACGGCCCGCGCCACCGCCGCGACCGCCTCCTCCTGCCCGACCACGCGCTGGTGCAGGTGGCCCTCCAGGTCCGCCAGGCGCTCCCGTTCGGCCTGGGTGAGCTGGGTGACGGGGACGCCGGAGATCCGGGAGACCACCTCGGCGATGTCCTCCGTGGTCACCTCCGGGACCGTGGCCGGCGCGCCGTTCCCGCGCGTCTCGGTGAGGTCCTTCTCCAGCCGGGAGACCTCGTCGCGCAGCTCGCAGGCGCGCTCGTAGTCCTCGTCCGCGACGGCCTGGTCCTTCTCCCGGCGCCGCTGGTCGAGGCGCTGCTCCAGCTCGCGGCGCCCGCCGTTGCGCGTGCTGCGCAGCCGGACGCGGGCGCCCGCCTGGTCGATGAGGTCGATCGCCTTGTCCGGCAGGAACCGGTCGGTCAGGTAGCGGCTGGACAGGTCGACGGCCGCGACGAGCGCCTCGTCGGTGAAGCGCACCTGGTGGTGCGCCTCGTACCGGTCGCGGAGGCCCCGCAGGATCTCGACGCTGTCGTCCGCGCTCGGCTCCGGCACGAGGATCGGCTGGAAGCGCCGCTCCAGCGCCGCGTCCTTCTCGATGTTGCGGCGGTACTCGTCGATCGTCGTCGCGCCGACCACGTGCAGCTCGCCGCGGGCGAGCGGGGGCTTCAGCATGTTCCCCGCCGACATCGCGCCCTCCGCGCTGCCCGCGCCCACGATCGTGTGGATCTCGTCGATGAACACGACCAGGCCCTCGGCGTGCTCGCGGATCTCGTCCACGAGCTTCTTCAGCCGCTCCTCGAAGTCGCCCCGGTAGCGGGTGCCCGCGACGACGCCGCCCAGGTCGATCTGGACGATGCGCTTGCCGCGCAGCGTCTCGGGGACCTCGTCGTCCACGATCCGCTGGGCCAGCCCCTCGGCGATCGCGGTCTTGCCGACCCCCGGGTCGCCGATCAGCACCGGGTTGTTCTTGGTGCGCCGCGAGAGGACCTCGACCGTCTCCTCGATCTGGTCCTCGCGTCCGATCACCGGGTCGATGCGCCCCTCGCGGGCGAGGGCGGTGAGGTCGCGTCCGAACTCGTCCAGCGTGGGCGTCCCGCTCGGCTGCCCGCCGCCGGCCGGCGGCTGCCCGGAGCCTCCGCCGGACGCCGCCTGCTGCAGCGAGTCGGGCGTGACGTGCTCGTGGTCGAGGATCCGTCCCGCGCTCGACCCGCGGTCCAGCGCCAGCGCGAACAGCAGGTGCTCGGGCCCGATGTAGGACGATCCGAGCGCCCGCGACACCTGGTGCGAGTCGAGCAGCGCCCGCTTGGCGGACGGGGTCAGCTCGGGCGGGACCTCCCGGGGCTCACCGCGCCGCGCGTGGTCCTCGATCTCGTCCCGGATCTTGTCCGGGTCGGCGCCGGCCCGCACCATCCACTGCCGGGTCCCCTGCTGGCGCGTCGCCGCCCACAGCAGGTGATCGGTGTCCAGGTCGTCGCTGCCCCACTGCGCCGCCTGCGCGGCCGCGTCCCGCACGAGTTCCCGCGCGGGCTCGCTCATCAGGCGCGCGATACTGATCCGCTCCATGGGCCGCCGTTGCGCGCGCGACCCGAAGAAGCGGGCGAGCATCTCCTCGAACGGATCCGATCCCCCCGGCCCGTACCATCCCGCGGTCATCTCCGAAAACCCCCCGGTAGTCGAAGGACACGTCATAACAACGGACATCCCCCTGCCCATGGCATGCCCCAGGAAACCCTCACGCCAACCGTCCCGCGGCAAGCGGTCAGGAATCGAGAAGCGCCCTTGACCGGGCCGCGCCTAGCGTGAAGTCAACGGATACCAGCACCGCCGACCGGAGGCAGGCGATGGCACAGAATCAGCAGGTGAAAGCCCGCAGGAGCGGGAAGCCCGGGGCCGTGTCACGCTGGTTGCAGCAGACGATGAACGCCCGCGTCACACGCAAGATCCGGCGCGGCCGCGGGACGTTCATGGGCATGGACGTCCTGGTCCTGAACACGGTGGGCCGCCGGAGCGGGCGGGCGCGCGAGACGCCCGTGTCGTGGTTCCCCGACGGCGACGACGCCTGGCTGGTCGTCGCGTCCGGCGGCGGCGGCCAGGACCCGGACTGGTACGCCAACCTCATGGCGCACCCCGAGCGGGCGACCATCGAGCCCGCCGGCGGCGGCGCGGTGCCGGTGACGCCGCACCGCCTCGACGGCGCCGACCGCGACGAGGCGTGGGAGCGCATCACCGCCGCCCAGCCCCGCTACGCGAAGTACCAGAGCAAGTCGGACCGCCAGTACCCCATCGTCCGCCTCACCCGCCGCTGACCCGCCGGGCGGGGCGGGTCAGCCAGGCGGCCACCGGCCTTCGGCGGGCGTCACCTGAGTTGTTCGGCCAGGGCGACGATGATGCCCGCCGGGCCGCGGAGATAGCAGAGCAGGAAGAGGTCCTCGAACCGGTCGATCTCGCCGATGAGTTCGCCGCCGTGGGCGCGCAGGCGGTCGACGGTGTCCCTGATCTCGTCCACGGCGAACATGACGCGGCGCAGGCCGAGCGTGTTCGGGGGCGCCTCCTCCTCCCGTCCGATCGGCTCCGGCGCGTGGAACTTCGTCAGCTCGACGGCGCCATGGCCGTCCGGGGTCCGCATCATCACGATCTCGACCTCGACGCCGTCGAGCCCGACGACATGGTCCACCCACTGCCCCTGGACCGGCATTCTTCCTCCCGCCTCCATGCCGAGTTCGGCGAAGAACGCGACGGCGGCGTCGAGGTCGTCGACGACGATGCCGATGTGGTCCATCCGTTGAAGCGTCATGCGCCGTTCTCCTCGAAGAGTCCGCGGCCGGCGGCTCCGGCCGTTCCGGGTTTCCCCGGCACTGTTTCGTTGGCAACACCAACGAGATTCCGTATATAGTTGGCGTCACCAATGTTGGCTATACCAACGAAAGAGGAGCCATGTCCACGAGCGCCGCGGTCGCCGACCGCATCGAGATCGCCGACCTCTTCAGCCGCTTCGCGCGGCTGCTCGACGAGGCGCGGCACGAGGACGCGGACACCGTCTTCACCGACGACGTCGCCGTGCGCTCGCCGCGCGGGGGCGAGATGCGCGGCATCGGCACGATCGCCGACTTCCTCAGGCGGTCCCCCGTCGAAGGGGAGCACACCCAGCACACGACCACCGACCTGCTGGCGGACGTCGACGGCGACCGGGCGTCCGTCTCGGCGAACTCGCTGGTGCACTACTACCGCGACGGCCGGGCGCCCCACCAGACGACCGGCATGCGGATCGCCGGCACCGTCGCGCGCACGCCGGAGGGCTGGCGCTTCAGCGAGGTGGAGATCATGCTCGCCTGGCTGCGGAGGGACTGACCGCCGCGCCGCCCCGGCGGCCCCGGCCGCGGACGTCACGGCCCGTGGCCGGGGGTCGCGCCCACCCAGCGGCGATGAGCGTCCAGGTCGACGTTGCCGCCGCACACGATGGTGACGACGTGCCGGTCGGCGTAGCGGTCGCGGTCTTCGAGGATCGCCGCGACGCCGAGCGCGGCCGACGGCTCGACCACGAGACCGGCATGCTCGAAGAGCCCCCGCATTCCGGCGACGATCGACGCCTCCTCGACCAGGACGGCGTCGTCGGCGACCAGGAGGAGGTCGTCCAGGACGTCCGGAATGGGACGCCGTCCCGCGACGCCGTCGGCGATGGTGTCGGTCGACTCGGTCGTGACGACGCGCCGCCGGTGCCAGGAACGCGTCATCGCCGGCGCGCCCGCCGGCTGGACGCAGATCACCTCGACCCCGGGCGCGAGCGTCCTGAGCACGTGTCCGACGCCGGTGGCCATCGCCCCGCCGCCGAGAGCGATCAGAACGGCGTCGAACGGCGGCGCGGCCTCCACCAGTTCCAGGCCGATGGTCGCCGCGCCCTCGCAGGTCTCGATGTCCAGGCTGTCCTCGACCAGCCGGACGCCGTCGTGCCGCGCGATGGCCGCCGCCCGCTCGCGCGCCGTGTCGAAGTCGCCGTCCACCAGCTCCAGCCGCGCGTCCAGCGCGCGGATGCGGTCGAGCTTGGCCGCGGGCGCGAAGCGGGAGGCCACGACGGTCACGTCGAGGCCCCGGGCGCGCCCGGACCAGGCGAGGGCCTGGCCGAGGTTGCCCGCGCTGGCGCACACCGCCGCGCGCGGACCGTTCTCGTCGAGCAGGGCGGCGACGAGCTCGGTGCCGCGGCCCTTGAAGCTGCGGACCGGGTTCGCCGTCTCCAGCTTGACGGTCACCGCGCACCCGAGGTCGGCCTCCAGCGCCTCGCAGCGGTACTGGGGGCTGTCGAGGAAGACCGGGTCGATCACCCGGCGGGCCGCCCGGATCCGGGCGGTGTCGAGCCGCGTCTCCGGCGGAGGGCTCACAGGCAGGACCCGCCCGTCGCGTCGATCACCCGTCCGGTCACCCAGCGCGCGTCGTCGGAGGCGAGGAAGGCCACGACGTCGGCCACGTCCTCGGGCCGTCCGACCCTGCCGAGCGCGGCCAGCGACGCCGCGCGGGCCTCGGCCTGCGGATCGCCGCGCAGCCAGCCCGCGTTGACGTCGGTGTCGATGATGCCGGGCGCGACCGAGTTCGCCGTGATGCCCCGGGGGCCCAGTTCCTTGGCGAGGTTGAGGGTGAAGTTGTCGAGCGCGCCCTTGGTGGCGCCATAGGCCATGATCTCCGGCATGGCGATGCGGGACACGCCGCTGGAGATGTTGATGATCCGGCCCCCGTCGCGCAGCCGCGGCAGCCCCTGCTGCACGATGAAGAACGGTGCGCGGACGTTCACGGCGAAGACCTCGTCGAACTCCCGCTCGGTCAGCGAGGCCAGGTCCGAGCTGCGGCCGATGCCGGCGTTGTTGACGATGATGTCGACGCCCCCGCCCGGCGCGTGCTCAGCCGCCTGGGCGTCGAAGGCCCCCCACAGCCGGGCCGCGTCGCCGTGGCGTCCCAGCTCCTCCCGCATGGCGAAGGCCCGGCCGCCGTCCTTGCGGATGCGCTCGACCACCTCGTTCGCGGCCGCCTCGTCGCGGGCGTAGGCGACGGCGACGGCCGCTCCGTCCCGGCCGAGGCGTTGCGCGATGGCCCGTCCGATGCCGCGGCTCCCACCGGTGACCAGCGCGACCTTGCCCTCAAGAGCGCGTGCGTCCATGGTCGCGAACCCCTCTCCACATTCTTGAGCGATGACTCAAAAAAGAAGGTAGCACGACTTATTGAGCGTTCGCTCTAGAATGTGGGGGTGAGCGACACACGGGTGAAGCGAGGGCGGCCGAGGGCGTTCGACCGCGACGCGGCGCTGACCGCGGCCACACGGCTGTTCTGGGAGCGCGGTTACGAGGCCACCTCCGTCGGCGAGCTGACCGAGGCGATGGGCATCAGGCCCGGCAGCCTCTACGCGGCCTTCGGCGACAAGAAGTCGCTGTTCAAGGAGGTGGTGCACAGCTACGGGCGATCCCCCGCGGGCGCCTTCATGGGCGTCGCCCTCGACGAGGAGCCCACCGCGTACGGCGCCTTCGCCCGGATCCTGCGCGAGGCGGCCGCCAACTACGCCGACCCGTCCCACCCGGCCGGCTGCCTGACGATCAGCGCGGCCACCAACGTCACCCCGCAGGACGCCGAGGTGGCGGCCTTCCTGCGCGATCTGCGGAACAGGAACCTGGAGGTCTTCCGGTCCCGCCTCCAGGCGGCCCGGCAGGCCGGCGAGCTGCCCGCCGCGACGGATCCCCGCGCCCTGGCCTCGTACTTCGCCGCCGTCATCCAGGGCATGTCGCAGCGCGCCTGCGACGGAGCCTCAGCGGCCGAGCTGACCGAGATCGCCGAACTGGCCCTCGCCGCCTGGCCCACGCCACAGGGCCGCTGACCCCCGCCCGGCCGGAGCGGCGGTCGCTCAGGCGGAGTCGGGCGGACGCCGCACGACGGCGGTTCCGGCGTCGAGATCGACGCGGCTTCGCGGGGGCGCGCCGTCGTTCTCCTCGTCCCGCAGCATCAGGGAGGAACGGCGCTGCTCCTGCTGGTGGCGGTGCGTGCCGTGGAAGAAGGCGTCGAGTTCTCCTACGGCGATCGCCGAGATCGGCCGGCCCACCTCGTCCCTTCTCCAGGGCAGGCGGAACCTGCGGTGCGCCCACAGGCCCGCGCGATCGAGGGCGGCGAAGGCGACCAGTCCGAGAACGAGTCCGGGGATCGTCATGAAGCCGATGAGTGCCACGTTCCTCCAACGATCCCGCCTCCACGGCGGTTGCGATCTCCGGCCACCGCGATGGCGGCGCGGTGGTGTAGGTGACATACGGACCTTGACTACCTACCTTGCCGATCCTCATAGTAGGCGGCATGAACCTGAACACCACCTACATTGACGGCGCCGCGAGCGCCGCGCGGTCGCTGACGCGTGCCGGGCTCTGGGATCTGGCGCTGGAATCACCGGCGGCCGAGACGGTGGCGCTCCGGGCGGAGGTTCTGACGGACAGGTTCTTCTGGCGGCTCGACAAGGCGGCCGAGGCCGAGGACGCCGTCGCCGCGCTGTCCCAGGACGATCCTGCGCTCGGGGGTTTCTACGACGCGCAGCTCGCCTACACCCGCCTGCTCTTCGAGCTCGACGCCCGCCCCGACGACGAGGCGCGGGCGCGTGCCGGGTTCTCCGCCTCGCTGGAGGACGAACGCGTCACGAGCTGGGCGACGTTCTGGACGGGCATCGTCATCGAGAAGTTCGACGACGACTCGGAACGGGCGAAGGCGCGCTACACCGAGGCCCTCGATTTCGCGCTGAAGGACGCGGATCTCCTGCTGGAGTCCTACGCGATCCGGCACCTGGGGGCCCTGGCCCTGGAGGAGGGCGACGGCACCGGGCTCGACCAGCTGCGCAGGTCGTACCACCTGCGCGCCGCGCTCGGCGCACGTCCCCAGACCGCGGCAGCGGCGGCCGCGTACGCCTCCGAGCTTCCCCCGGGCGCCGAGGCCGACCAGCTGAACGAGCTGGCAGCGCGGACGGCCCGCGAGCTCCGGCTCACGTGGCTGGCCCCGAGCCAGTGAAGGCGTCCGGCGGCGGGCTCACGGAGCCTTCGCCGCGGCTCTCAGAGGTCTTCGCCGCCCTCGGGGGATTCGTCCGTCTTGCGTTCGACGCCTCGTTGCATCGCCTCAAGGAAGACCTTGGCGACGATGCCCAGGAAGGCCAGGTCGCCGAGCATCTGGACGGCCGTCAGGGCGCGGGCCGTCTGCGAGACGGGGACGATGTCGCTGAAACCGACCGAAGTGAAGATCGTGATGGTGAAGAACAGGGCGTCGATGTGCGTCAGCGGCTCGGAGAATCCGGGCGGGGTGTCGTGGCTCATGAGGCGGTAGCTGGAGGCGAACACCAGAAGGAACAGCGCGACGGTCGTCCCGAGGGCCTCGACGGCGCGGAGCCTCGGGGAGCGCGAGCGCGCGATCGACCTCGCCTGCCACGCGACGAGCACTCCCAGGGAGAGCAGCGCCGTGGTCAGCACCACGCCCGTCACCACCGTGAACGACCTGTTCAACGGGGCCGTGAAGTAGACGGCGATCAGGGCCACCGTGATCAGCGTCATGCGCACCGCCACCCGGGCCAGGGGCCGGAAGCGGGCTCTTCGCGATCGCGTGGTCACTCTCCGTCCATGCCCAGGACCGGCGCCCCTGAGCCCTCCGGCGGGCCGGGAGGCGACCGCCCCGGAGGCGGCGGGCGCCTCCGGGCGGCCGTGGCTCCCTAGATGAGGCCCTGGGCGAGCATCGCGTCGGCCACGCGCTCGAAGCCGGCGATGTTGGCGCCGACCACGTAGTCGCCGGGGGCGCCGTACCGGTCGGCGGTCTCGTAGCAGGTGTCGTGGATGCTCGTCATGATGGCCAGCAGCTCCTCCTCCACCTGAGAGAAGCGCCAGGAGGAACGGCTCGCGTTCTGCCGCATCTCCAGTGCGCTCACCGCGACGCCGCCCGCGTTGGCGGCCTTGCCGGGACCGAAGGCGACGCCCGCCTCCTGGAGGACGCGCACGGCGTCGGGGGTGGTCGGCATGTTGGCGCCCTCCGACACGGCCTTCACGCCGTTGCGGACGAGGATCGCGGCGGCGTCGGCGTCGAGCTCGTTCTGCGTCGCCGACGGCAGCGCGATGTCGGCGGGGACGTCCCACACCCGGCCGCCCGGGACGAACCGGGCGGAGGAGCCGCGCAGGTCGGCGTAGTCGGAGACGCGGCCCCGGTCGACCTCCTTCACCTGCTTGATCAGGTCGAGGTCGATGCCCTTCTCGTCCACGACGTAGCCGCCGGAGTCGGAGACGGTGATGACGTTGGCGCCGAGCTGCTGCGCCTTCTCGATCGTGTAGATCGCGACGTTGCCGGAGCCGGAGACGACGATCTGCTGGCCGTCCAGGTCCTCGCCGCGGCGGCGCAGCATCTCGGCCGTGAACATCACGTTGCCGTAGCCGGTCGCCTCGGTCCGGACCGCGGAGCCGCCCCACAGCATGCCCTTGCCGGTCAGCATCCCGGCCTCCCACCGGTTCGTGACGCGGCGGTACTGGCCGAACAGGTAGCCGATCTCGCGGGCGCCGACGCCGATGTCACCGGCCGGGACGTCGGTGTGCTCGCCGACGTGGCGGTGCAGCTCGGTCATGAACGACTGGCAGAAGCGCATGACCTCCGCGTCGGAGCGTCCGTGCGGGTCGAAGTCGCTGCCGCCCTTGCCGCCGCCGATGCCGAGCCCGGTGAGCGCGTTCTTGAAGATCTGCTCGAAGCCGAGGAACTTGACGATGCCGAGGTTCACCGTGGGGTGGAAGCGGAGCCCGCCCTTGTACGGCCCGAGCGCGCCGTTGTACTCGACGCGGAAGCCGCGGTTGACGTGGATCTCGCCGTTGTCGTCCTGCCACGGGACGCGGAACATGATCTGGCGCTCCGGCTCGATCACCCGCTCGACCAGCTTGGCGGTGGCGAGGCCCGGCCGGGCGGCCAGCACCGGGCCGAGCGACTCCAGCACCTCGTGCACGGCCTGGTGGAACTCGGCCTCGCCGGGATCGCGGCGCAGCACCCCCGCGTAGGTCTCCTCCAGGACGGCCATGGTCTCGGGCGGGGCCGGCAGGCGTGAGGCGAGGGGCATGGTGAGGATCCTTCCTTGAGACCCCCTCACTCTAGAACCCGTCCCGGGCTGCACCGGGACGCCCCGCCGCAGCACCCCTCGCCGCCGGCGCCGGGGCCGCGTCCCGCCTGGCAGGGGACGCGGCCCGGC
>NZ_JBEZJP010000135.1:0-18436 GCF_040653175.1 Actinomadura sp. NPDC048032 | reverse complement strand
CTCGGGGTCCTCGCCACGCAGGTCCGCCGGCTGACGCTGGCGCAGCGGGGCGCCGCGGCGCGGCAGGCCTACGGGGCGGTTCAGGAGATGGTCAGGGTCAGCGGCGCTTCCACGGGCGCCTGGCCGGTCGGCCGGAGGGTGAGGGTGGCCGTGTAGGTGCCGGGGGCTGAGAACGTCCGGTTCGAGACGGCGGTGAACGCGGCGTTGCCGCGCATGTCCGGAATGCTGGCCGCACGGGACGTGGTGAGCGTGACGTCCTCCTGGACGCCGTCGTTCCAGGTGACGGTGCCGGTGAGGGCGCCGGCGGCGGGAGCGGTGACCGTCCAGGCGGCACCGGCGGGCGAGCCCGCCGGGACGGTCCTGTCGGAGCCGAGGGCGGCCGTCCGCCAGGGGACGCCCGTGGTCGGGAAGAAGTTGACGCCCTGGAGCGTCAGGCGTCCGCCGACCATGGCGAGGCGTCCGGTGAAGTCGGTGTAGTCACGCTGGGACTGCGGCGTCCAGCCGACCTCGGCGGTGGCGACCAGGCGCGGGTAGCTGTAGTACTGCGCCTGCGGGAGGCGCCGGATGAACTCGCCCCACAGGGCCGACTCCACTCCGAGGACGTCGCTCTCGGACGTGCCGGGGATGAAGGTTCCGGGGTCCCAGCCATAGTGCCGGTCCAGGCCGCACGGTCCGCCGCAGGCCCACGTGCCGCCCAGGGGCTGCCGGGAGTCCTGCTTCTGCGGGACGTAGGTGTTGGAGGCAGGGGAGAGGATCAGCTTGGCGCCCCTGCCCGTGACGGCGCCGGCCACGGCGGCCTTGTCGCCCGCCCAGTACTGGACGACCGCGTTGCCACGCGGGAGTGAGGTCCTGGCGGTCTCGTTCCAGCCGACGACCGTCTTGCCCAGCCCGTCGACCTGGCCGGTGAAGGCGTCGACCATCGCCCGGTAGTCGGCGCCGCTCGTGCTGTGCGACTCGTCCCCGCCGATGTGCAGGTAGGGGCCGGGCGTCATGGCCGCGAGCTGGGTGAGGACCTGCTTGGTGAACTCGTAGGTGACCGGGTTGGCGGCGTCGAACGACGAGTACCCGACGTCAGGGGTGCCGTTGGCGGGGACGGTTGTCTCTCCCGGCTTCAGGTCCGGCTTGGATCCGGCGCTGTTGAGCTGCGGGATCGCGTGCAGGGCGGCGTTGGTGTGGCCCGGCATGTCGATCTCCGGGACGACGGTCATCCCGCTCGCCCCCGCGTACCGGACGATCTCGGCGTAGTCGGCCTTGGTGTAGAAGCCGGTGACGCCGGGTTCGGTGCCCATCTGCTGGCCGCTGGAGTTACGGGTCATCGCGGTCGAGCCCGAAACCGAGGTCAGCCTGCCGTAGTCGATCCCGGAGGGGTTCACCGCGGGGGCGTCCATCGCGATCCGCCAGCCCTGGTCGTCGCTCAGGTGCAGGTGCAGGCGGTTGATCTTGAACTGCGCGGCGGCGTCGATGTACTTCCTCACCTCGTCCACCGGGTAGAAGCTGCGGGCGACGTCGAGCATCATGCCCCGGTGCGCGAAGCGCGGATAGTCGATGATCTCGACGTGCGGCACCGTCCAGGCGGCGCGGGCCTTCGCGGGCGACTCCACCCACTGGGGGAAGAGCTGCCGGAGGGTCTGCACGCCGTTGAGGGCTCCGCTGGCGGTGGACGCCTCGATGACGACCTGCGCCGGGTTCGCGGTGAGGTCGTAGCCCTCCAGGCGGCCCGCGGGGCCGAGCCCGGGGCCGACCTTGACGACGATCGGGTTCCGGCCGGACCTCGCGGGCACGACCGGCAGCCGGTAACCGGTGGACGGCCGCAGCACCTTCGCCAGGTAGGCGGCGGGCGCCGCGGCCCCGCCGCCGACCGCCGCGATGGAGGTCGCCGGATCGAGCCGGTAGCCGGGGCCGTCGCTCGCTTCGACGGACACCGGCTTCGGCACCAGCCCGAGCGGGCCGGCGGCGGGAGAGTCCAAGACGCTGTCGGCCCGGGAGGGCGCGGCGGCGAGCGGGGACAGGGCGGCGGTGAGGACGGCCGCGAGCGAGGCGGCGACCGTGCGGCGGCGGGACAGGGGGATGCGTTGACGGGGCATGGGGGTGTGCCTCCTCAGGGGCGGCCCGGCCGGCCGGACGCCGGCCGGGTCCGGGGGTTACTTGCTGCCGGCGTTCGTGTAGAGGCTCGCGGTGTAGTAGGCGGCCGGGTCGGGGGAGGAGGGCAGCTTGCCCATCGCGACGAAGATGTCGGACAGGCCCTTGTACCAGCCGTTCACCGTCCCGTCCCCGGTCAGCCGGGTCAGCTCCGCCGAGCTGAAGGTCCTGGTGACGGCGGACGCGCCCTTGAACTGCGCGGGCGGCACCTTGACGAACGCGGCCGCCGTCGTCTCGGCCTCGGCCGTGTGGCCGTCCACCCAGTCGTTGGCCTGCTGGAGCACCTTGATGACCTTGCGGACGGTCGCCGGGTCGTCCTTCACGACCTGGTTGCGGGCGACGAAGGAGCTCGGGAACGACATCGCCGGGAAGAAGTCGGCGTTCTTGGACAGCTCGACCAGTCCGGGAGTGCGCTTCTTGATGGTGTCGATGAGCGGGTACCAGATCGCGGCGGCGTCCACCTTGCCGGAGGAGAAGGCGGTGACCACCGTGCTCGGGTCCATCGGCACGCGCTTCACGTCCTTCGGGGTCATCCCCGCCTTCTTCAGCGCGAGCTGGAGGAGCATGTCGCCCGACGTCCCCTCGGGCACGGCGACCTTCTTGCCCCGGAGCCCGGCGACGCTCGTGATCCCCGACTCCGGGGTGGCGATGATCCGGTCGGCCTGGCCGAGCATGTTCACCGCGATGATCTTGGCCTTGCCGGACGCGGGCATCCAGGTGGCGCCCGGCCCGATGTAGCCGTAGTCGAGGTCGCCGGCGCCGAGCGCCTGGATCTGGAGCGGGCCGTTGGTGAAGACCTTCAGCCGGGGCTTGAGCCCGGCCTTCTCCCACAGGCCGAGCTTCTCGGCCGCGGCGAGGGTGGCCGCGCCCGAGAAGTCGGCGATGTAGCCGAACTTCACGGTCGTCCCGCCGTCGTCCTCGCCGCCGCAGGCGGCCAGCGGCAGCAGGAGGAGCGACGCGGCCAGCAGGCGCAGAGATCTCATGGTGCTGTCCCTTCGGGGGTCGGGGCGGGGGGCTGGTGGTAGACGGCCGTCCAGACCTCGCGGCGGAGCTCGTCGAACTCCGGCGACAGGCGGATCTCCTCGGTGCGGGGATAGGGCAGCCCGACGTCGACGACCTTGTGGATCCGGCCGGGGCGCGCGGCCATGACGACCACCCGCCCGGCCAGGTACACGGCCTCGTCCACGTCGTGGGTGATGAACATGACGGTGCGGCGCTCGCGGGTCCAGGTGTCGAGGAGCCCGTCCTGGAGCTGGACGCGGGTCAGCGCGTCCAGCGCGCCGAACGGCTCGTCCATCAGCAGCACCGACGGGTCGACGGCGTAGGCGCGGGCGATGGCGCACCGCTGCTTCATCCCGCCGGACAGGGTCTTCGGGAGCGCGTCGGCGAAGTCGGCCAGGCCGACCAGGTCGAGGTAGTGCTCGGCGGTCGCGCGGCGCTCCTTCTTCGACACTCCGGCGATCTTCAGCCCGAACTCGACGTTCTTGCGCGCGCTCATCCAGGGGAACAGCGCGTACTGCTGGAAGATGACGCCGCGCTCGGGGCCGGGGCCCGCGACCCGGGCGCCGTCCACCTCGACGGTCCCGGCGTCCGGTGCGAGCAGCCCGGCGGCGAGGTTCAGCAGGGTGCTCTTGCCGCAGCCGGACGGCCCGACGACGGTGACGAACTCGCCGTCGGCGATGTCCAGCGAGACTCGGTCCAGGGCGGTGAACGAGGCGAACCGGTGGGTGACGTCCCGGAAAGAGATCTTGGTCATCGGCGCTCCTGCCATCCGGTGAGCCGCCGCTCGGCGAGCAGCAGCAGGCGGTCCATCGCGAGCCCGGTGAGCCCGATCACGATCAGCGACACGAAGATGGTCGGCAGCTCGTAGTAGAGCTGCGCCTGCTGCATCCGGTAGCCGAGCCCGCCCTGCGAGGCGATCAGCTCGGCCGCCACGACCGTGGCCCAGGACGCCCCGAGCCCGATCCGCATGCCGACCAGGATGAACGGGGTCGAGGCCGGCACCACCACGTCGGTGAACAGGGTCCGGTCGCCGGCGCCGAGCACCCGCGCCGCGTTGATCAGCGTCCGGTCGACCGAGACCACGCCCTGGTAGGTCGACACGACGCAGGACAGGAACGCGGCCAGGAAGATCACGAAGACCTTCGGGGTCTCGTCGATGCCCATCAGCACCACCGCCAGCGGGATGATCGCCAGTGGCGGGATCATGCGGAAGAACTGGAGCCACGGCTCGAACAGCCCGCGCACCACCGGGTACCAGCCCATCGCGAACCCGACCGGGACCGCGAGCACGACGCCGAGGACGAAGCCGAGCAGCACGCGGCGCAGGCTGGCGAGCAGGTCGTCGAACAGCGTGCCGTCCCCGACCAGCTCCCCGGCGCGGCGCGCCACCGGGAGCGGGCCGGGGAACCCGTCGATCCCGCTCCTGGACAGCCCGACCCAGACCGCGAGGCCCAGCGCGGCCGAGGCGAGGGTCAGCGAGGCGGAGCGCAGGCGCCCCCGCCCCCGGCCGGCGGCGGCCATCACGCGACCTCGTCCGCGACGCCGTCGACGTCGGGCGCCCGGCCGGCGCCGATGTCGGCCATGTAGCTCATCCAGGTGTAGGCGGGGTCGCCCCGGCGCAGCAGTTCCCTGTAGAGCCGGCCGGTCATGTCCCGCCGCACCTCCGCGTAGGCGGGCGCCGAGTACACGTTCCGCAGCTCGTGGGGGTCGTCCTCCAGGTCGTACAGCTCGTGGACGCTCTCGGGGTTGAAGACGAGCTTGTGGCGGCGGTCGCGGATCATCCGCTGCGAGTAGGGGAAGTGGTGGCCGTGGAACTCGGCGACCACCTCGGGGCGGGGGTCGTCCTCCCCGCGGATGAGCGGCAGCAGGCTCCGGCCGTCGCAGGGGTCGCCGGGCGGCAGCCCGGCCAGGTCCAGGATCGTCGGGTGCAGGTCGATCAGCGTGGCGAACTCGTCGACCGCGCGGGCGGGCGCGCCCGGCACCCGGATGATCCCGGGGATGCGGTAGATGTCCTCGTACATCGCCGGGCCCTTGTCGTTGAGCCGGTGCGCGCCGGTGAACTCGCCGTGGTCGGCGGTGAACACGACCGCCGTGTCGTCCCACAGGCCGCGCTCGCGGAGCCGGTCGAGGATCCGCCCGGCCTGCTCGTCGATCATCGTGACGTAGCCCCAGTAGACGGCGATCAGCTTGCGCCAGGCGTCGGCGTCGAAGTGGTCGGCCGACCAGTACTCGGCGTAGCGGCGCTGGACGTCGGGCTTGCCGGCGAACGTCTCGGCCATGGACGCGGGCAGCGGCACGTCCGCTGGGTCGTACAGGTCGTAGTAGGCGTCCGGCAGCAGGTAGGGCAGGTGGGGGCCGTACCAGCTGCACGTCAGCGCGAACGGCCGCCCGTCGTCGGCGTACCGGTCGATCAGCTCGATCGTCCGGTCGGCGAGGAACCGCTCGACGGTCGCCTCGGCGGGCTGCTCCAGCCGCCCGGCGATCAGGTGGCCGCGCCCGGAGTCGTTGGGCGCCTTGCCGAAGACCGCGTCGCGCACCTTGAACGGCGGGTGCCCGTTGTCCTTGAGCCAGGCCTGGTAGGACGGGTGGTGGAACGGGTTCAGCGCCCCGGGCAGGTGCTCGCCGTCCATGCCGTAGTACTCGGGGCCGCGTTCGCGGCCGATGTGCCACTTGCCGACGTGGCCCACGTTGTAGCCCGCGCCCAGCAGCGGCCGGACGAGGGTGGGGAAGTCGTCGTCCACCTCGTCCTTGGCGCCGCCGTTGCGCTCGGGATTGACGAGCAGGCCGTGGCGGAACGGATGGGTGCCGGTGAACAGGGAGGCGCGGGCGGGGGTGCAGATCGCGGTCGGCGTGTAGAACCGGTCGAACCTGGTGCCCTCGGCCGCCAGCCCGTCCAGCGCGGGGGTGCGCACGACCGGGTTGCCGTAGCAGCCCAGCGTGTCGACCCGGTGCTGGTCGGTCATGAGGATCAGGACGTTGCGAGGGGGCACGGGACTCCGTTCATTAATTCCTGAGGGTTGACAGAAATAGGCGCTTTGTTGCGGGAGCGCAGGTCGGGCCGGGTCTACGGGTCCGCGGGCAGCGGGCCGGGCGGGAGGGGGTCCTGCTCCTTGAGGACCAGGGCGATCGCGCCCATCGCCGAAGCGGCGGGGCCGAGGTCGGCCGGGACGACGTCGAGCGCGCGCGGCTTGCCCGGCAGGGCGAGCTCGCCGATCGCCGACCTGATCGGATCGAGCACCAGGCCGCCGAGCGTGGCGAGGTCCCCGCCGACGACGACGCGCCGGGGGTCGAGCTGGGCCACGGTGCCCGCCAGGACCGTCCCCAGCGTGCGGGCCGCCTCGACGACCACCGCGGTCACCGCGGGCGTCCGGGACCGCGCGGCCTCCAGCAGGTCGTCGGTGCCCGTCAGCCGGACGCCCCGCGACGCGGCGGCCTCCAGCAGCGCCGGCACGCCGATCCGCCCCTCCAGGCAGCCGCGTCCGCCGCAGTGGCACCGCGGTCCCGCCGGATCGACCGAGACGTGGCCGACCTCGCCGGACGCCCCGTGCCCCCCGCGCAGGAGGCGCCCGCCGGAGATGAAGCCGCCCCCGACGCCGAACGCCCACCGCACGTAGACCACGTCGTCGGCCGAGCGCGCGGCGCCCCACGTCTGCTCGGCCAGTGCGGCGAGGCGGGCGTTGTTGTCCACCTCGACGCGGGTGCCGAAGGCGGCCTCCAGCCGTTCGGCGGCCCGCCGCCGGCGGGCGGGGCCGTCCATCGCCCCGACCAGGCCGATCCCGATGGCCTCCAGCGCGCGCAGCCCGATGCCGCGGTCGTCGCAGACCTTGCGGACCAGCGCGATGGCGAGGTCGGCCTGCTCGCTCTCGTCCGCGTCCGGCGCCGAGTCGTCCACCGCGGTGGCGACGACCTGCCGGGCGATGTTGGCGATCGCGACACGGATCCGCCGACGGCCGAGATCCACGCCGATCAGCAGCCCGGCGTCGGGGTTGAGGGAGACGCGGGTCGCCGGCCGCCCCCGGCCGCGGGGCCGGCCGTCGTCCTCGGCCCCCGACTCGATCACCGCGCCGCGCTCCATGAGCTCGGAGATGATGGCGAACAGCGTCGTGCGGGACAGGCCGGTGCGCTCGGTGAGCCGCGTCCGGCTCATCGGCCCCTCGCCGCGCAGCGCCGCCAGAACGGCGCCCTCATGGGCCTGCCGGAGCCGTTGCAGCGCGTCAGCCCGCTTCTCCATGCCGGGAAGCATGAACGATGCACCCGATTAATGTCAATGCTCCGGACGAAAACCTCCGGGTCGGCGGCACCCGCACCCGGGCGGGCGTCGCCGGCCCCGGCCGGCCGTCCGTTCAGGGCCGGTGCGCGGTGATGATCCAGGCGCGCGAATCGAACCGGACACCGTCGCCGTCGAGGTGAGCTGAGAGCGTCTCGCGCAGGCGGGCGACCGCACGCGCCGAGGTGTCGGGGCCCAGCCGCCGGAGCGCCTCGCGCGTGGAGGTGAAACCGCGGACCCAGCCGAGGGCGGTGTCCACGTCCGGCCCGTAGTAGACGGGTTCGTGGACTTCGGTGAAGGCGATGTCGGCGAAGCCCGCAGCGCTGAGAATCCGCTCGGCGGTCTCCGGGTCGCCGAGAGAGAACGCGTCCGGTCCGGAGGGAGCGGCGGCCTCCGCTTGCCCGGCCCCGGCGAGGGCCTGGCGGATGGCGACCTCCCATTCGTTGCGTTCGGCGGGCTGCCACACCATCATCACCAGGCGTCCGGCCGGGCGCAGCCCCCGCCCGACGTTGGCGAACGCCGCGACCGGGTCGTCGAAGAACATCGTGCCGAACCTGCTGATCGCCAGGTCGAAGCGCTCGGGCGGGAAGGGGTGGACCTGCGCGTCGGCGCGCTCGAAGGAGACGTTGCCGACGCCCTCGGCCCGCGCCAGCTCCCGGGCGCGCTCGACGGCGGGCGCGGAGACGTCGACCCCGAACGCGCTGCCCGCCCGGGCCGCGCGCGCGGCCTGCCGGGTCGTGTGCCCGGAACCGCATCCGATGTCGAGGACGTGGTCGTCGTGCCGGACGGCGGCCGCCCGGCGCAGGACCCGGTCGTGCAGCCGCAGTTCGGCGTCGTAGTCGGTGGGGCCCGTCCCGTGGTCCTTCGCGGAGTTTCGCACGGCAGTCTCCTTACCACGGCCGGACCGGCCGCGGTCAGCCCTTGTGGGGGATCTGCTGCACGGTCCCTCCGTCGATGACGAACTCGGCTCCGGTGGCGAAGGACGACTCGTCGCTGGCGAGGAAGACGACGAAGGAGGCGACGTCCTCCGGCAGGCCGGGGCGTCCGAGGGGGATCGGGACCATGTCGTCCGGGATGCCTTCGGTGAGCGGCGTCCGGATCAGGCCGGGGTGCAGCGAGTTGACCCGGACGCCGTGCGGGGCGAGCTCCACGGCGACCGACTTGGTCAGGCCCCGCAGCCCCCACTTCGAGGCCACGTAGCCGTGCGCCCAGGAGGTGCCGCGCAGGCCCTCGATGGAGGAGTTGTTGATGATCGACCCGCCTCCGGCGGCGATCAGCGCGTCGGCGGCCGCGCGGATGCCGAGGAACGGGCCGGTGAGGTTGACGTCGATGATCTGCCGCCACTTCTCCGGCCTGAACCGGTTGACGGCCGCGCCGTTGGCGATCCCCGCGTTGTTGAACAGCACGTTCAGCGCGCCGAACTCGGCGACGGTGGTCGCGACGGCCGCCGCCCAGTCGTCCTCGCTGGTCACGTCGAGGTGCACGTAGCGACCCGCGTCGCCCAGCTCGTCCGCGACCGCCCTGCCCTCGTCGTCGAGGATGTCGCCGATGACGACCCTGGCGCCCTCGGCGGCCAGGGCCCGGGCGCTCGCCGCGCCGATGCCGCGGGCCCCGCCGCTGATCAGAGCGGTCTTCCCGTCCACACGTCCCATGGTCGCCGTCCCTATCTGCCGGTGCCCCGGTCGGTCAGCGCCGCGGCGAAGACGCCGCGGGCGGTGGTGAAAGGCAGGTCGAGCGGCGTCCGCAGCCCCGGCGGCGCCCCGACGACGTCGGGGATCGCGTTGACGATCCGCCCGGCGCCCGCGGCGATCGCGGCGTAGTTGTGGTCCCCCCTGGCGCTGGTCGGGCAGACGTCGACGCGGTAGGAGGGCTCCCCGACGATCTCGACCCGGTAGGAGCCGCCGTCCTGCGCCGGCTGCGGCCAGTCCGGCCGCAGGTCGCCGCGCAGCCGGGTCGTGTGGTCGATGACGAGGACCTCCCTGCCGCCGGCGACGCCGCTGATCTGGAACCGGACGGCCGCCATCCCGCCGGCGGGGATGTGCCCGGCGGCCACGTCGAACGCCTCCGGCGCCGGCTCCTGCTCGAACCACTCGGTGATCTCGTCGAGCTCGAAGCCGAACCCCCGGGCCAGCATCCGGAGGCTGACGCCCCACGACGCGGCCAGCATCCCCGGGCGCAGGATCTTCGGCAGGTCCCCGACGGGTCGTCCGAAGCCCATGAAGTCGAACATGACCGGACCGCCGTCGTAGGTCGCGTAGTCGGCGATCTCCGAGCAGCGCACCTGCTCCACCCGCTGGCAGGTGCTCGCGATCGCGAAGGGCAGCAGGTCGTTCACCCAGCCGGGGTCCACTCCGGTGGTGAAGAGGCTCGTCCCGCCCGCCCGGCAGGCGTCCTCGACGGGACGGATCATGCGTTCCGGCAACAGCCCCCAGGGGTAGATCAGGGGCACCGGAGAGGAGGCGACCACGTTGCTGCCCGCGGCGAGGATCTTCCCGATGTCGGCGAGGGCGCCGGGCAGCCGGGTCTCGCCGATCGCGCAGTAGACGGTGCAGTCGGGCCGCGCGGCGAGCGCCGCCCCCAGGTCCGCGGTGGCCGCGACCCCGGTGACCACGTCGAGCCCGGCGAGCTCGCCGGCGTCGCGCCCGACCTTCGCGGGGTTCGAGACGACCAGTCCGGCCAGCTCGAAGCGGGGGTCCTCGATGAGCTGCCCCAGGGCGATGCGGCCGACGTTGCCGGTGGCCACGTGCAGGACGCGGAGGGCCATGGTGCTCCTCGACGAGAGGGGACGGTCGATAGAACGCGTTACCGGGCGCCGTGGCGACGGACGCTTCCGGCGTTCACCGCGCCGCGCCGGTCAGCTGGCTGGACATATGTCCAGCATAGGTCGAGCCTCGATCCCGTCGCAATGCCCGGCGCAGTCGACGGGTATCCGGACAGGTGTCCGGACAGGCTTCCAGTTTCATTGGAACACGTTCTACTATGGTGCCGGGCGCTCCGGAGCCGCGCCCGGCGTGGGACCGCGGCGCCGGCACCTCCCCGCCGCCTCGGTCGCAGGTGGACGGGACCGCCGAGGCAAGGAGAACCGCAGATGGCCGACCCGCCGGCGACGCCTCCGAGCCGGTACGCGGGCCTGACCCGCGGAGAGCTCGCGGTCGTCGTGCCCGAGCTGCTCCTGATCGGGCAGCTCATCGACCGCTCCGGGATGGCGTGGTGCATCTCCGCGTTCGGCAGGGAGGAGATGGCGCGGATCGCGATCGAGGAGTGGGCGGCATCGAGCCCGATCTACACCAGGCGGATGCAGCGAGCCCTGGGCTACGCCCCCGAGGTGCCGGGCGAGGGCGACGTCCCGACCATCTTCAAGGGCCTCCAGCTCGACATCGGCGCCCCGCCGCAGTTCATGGACTTCCGCTACACCGTCCACGACCGGTGGCACGGCGAGTTCCACCTCGACCACTGCGGCGCCCTGATGGACGTGGAGCCGATGGGCGACGACTACGTCCGCTCCATGTGCCACGACATCGAGGACCCCACCTTCGACGCCACCGCGGTCGCGACCAACCCCAAGGCCCAGGTGCGGCCGATCCACCGGCCGCCGCGCCGCCCCGCCGACCGGCACCCCCACTGCGCGTGGACGGTGGTCATCGACGAGTCCCACCCCGGCGCCGAGGGCATCCCCCTGCTCGCCGACAACGAGCGCTCCCGCGCCGCGACCCTCGAACTCGCACCGATCGACCCGTCCGACGACGGGCTCGCCGACTACTCCGGGCCCCTGCTCTCCGACCTCGACTTCGCCGCCTTCTCCCGCTCCGCGCTGGCACGGATCGCCGACGAGGTCTGCCTCCAGATGCACCTGCTCAACCGGGCCTTCACCCTCTCCGTGGCCCAGCGGGCCGCCGACGCCGGCGAACTGCTCCGCATCCGCCGCAAGCAGCTCGTCGGCATCGCCGGCGTCGCCGCCGAGCGGCTCGCCCGCGCCCTGGACCCGCCGCGCGACGCGGAGGGAGCGGCCCGCCTTCTCGCGGTGCACCCCCTCCTCAACCCCTCGGCCTACGTCGACGCCGGCATCGAGGGCGCGAACATCGTCGTCCGCCCGTCTCCCGCGCATGAGGACGGCGCCTGGATCTCCCTCTGCGGACCCGGATGGACGACCGCGCTCCAGGCCGTCGTCCGCGCCGTGGACCCCCGCCTCGACGTCGAGGCGCACGGTTCCGGCGACGGGGAATGGCGGCTGGCCGTCGTCCGCCGCGACGACCCGGCCCCGGAGCCCGACGAGGTGGCCGTCGTCCGCTTCAGCACCGGCGCCGCCTTCGCCTTCCGGCCGCGGCGCTCCCTGCCGATCACCCCTGTGTGACGGCGCCGGCGCGCAGGGCGGGGGCCAGCCACCGGTGCAGGACGGCGCGGACCTGCGCCTCGTCCCTCGGCGGCTCGCTCGGGTGCTGCAGCAGCGAGGTCAGCAGGCGCATGACGATCTCGGCGAGGCCGTCGAGCTCGTCCTCGCCGACACCGGCGGCCGCCCAGTCGACGGGGAAGCGCCGCAGCATCTCGGCGCCGTAGGCGATGGCGTCGGCGGTGGTGGCCCCGCGGCCGAAGGCGGCGGAGTCGTCGAGCTGGAGCAGCAGGCTCAGCCGCGGCTCGTTCGGGATGGTCCGCACACAGAAGATCATGCCCTCGACCACGGCCTCGGCCGGGTCGCCGATGCCCTGGAGGTGGGCGATCATCCGGTCGACGAACGACTCGGCGCCCTGGGCCGCGACCTCGCCGATGATGTCGCTGATGCGGCCGAAGTGGCGGTAGACGGTCTGGCGGGTCACCCCGAGCTCGTTCGCGACGTCGGACAGCGTCGTCTTCGCGACGCCGTGCCTGTCGATGCAGCGGACGGTCGCGTCGACGATGCGCTGCCGGGCCTCGGCCTCCGACGCGGGAGGCCGGCCTCCCCAGCCGTGGTGCCCCATGGGCCTCAGGATCGCACAGGTTCCGCCGCCTCCCGTGCCACGCTCGCGCGGAGCGCGGCCGCGATGATCCCGGCGGCGGCGACCGAGCACAGCGCGGCGTACCAGAGGCTGCCGATCGGCGTGCCCTGCTCGGTGACGCCGCCGGACGAGGCGAGGTACGCGGGCAGCGCGATGAGCCAGAAGACGACGTGGACGCCGAGGTACAGCGCCGGATAGGTCCGCGCGAACAGCGGCGACACCGCCGGGACGGCCGTCCCGGCGCGCCGCGCCCGCCAGGCGTCGGCGAGCAGGAGGAGGCCGGCGACCCAGACCGCGGCGAGCTCGGCGCCGAGGATCGCCCGCTGGACCCCGAGGCGGCCCTCGAAGGCGCCGCTGGGGGCGCTCACGACGATCATCGCCAGGGGCGTCACGGCCCCGGCGACCAGCGTGCGCCGACCGATCCGCGGGCCGGTGAGGGCGCCGCGGCCGTCCCGCCCACCGGTCAGGCGGACGACGAGGTAGGTCATGGCTCCGAAGGAGACCGAGGCGAAGAGCAGCATGCTGTTCATCGGCACCGAGGCGAGCGCCGGCTGGTTGATCTTCTCGTTCGCCTCGTTCCACGCCCACCACCTCAGCTGCGGGCCGAGCTGGTCGAAGACCTCGTAGAAGACCTGGCACGCGAACGCGACCGCCACCGAGCCGGCCAGCGGCCCGCGCCGTGCGAAGACGCCGAGCACCCGGACGAGCTCGTAGGCGAGCTGCGAGATCGCGGGATAGAACGCCACGATGTACAGCGGCAGCCGGTCGTACATGAACTGCACGGTGAACACGTTGTGGGAGAAGATGAACCCGACGTGGTCCTGCAGACCGAACCAGCCGGGAAAGTACAGCGGCGGCTCGATCACGGCCAGGTAGACGACCGAGGCGAACCACAGCGAGATGTTGACCGGATCGCCGTCGCGCCGCCACCGCCGCCACGCGTGCACCAGGGCGAACACCGCGCCGCCGACGATGAGCAGTTCGAGCACGGCCATGGTGCCGTCGGCCAGGTTGAACGGGTTGCGGAAGCTCACCACGGCATCGGCGCCGTGGCAGGAGAAACCGAGTTCCCCGGCGACGCGCTCGGCCGCCGGATCGCAGGTGGGACCCATGAGCCGCCTCCCGGCGTCAGGTGCCGACAAGGTCGTCGCCGCGGGCCGGAGAGGCGCCGCGGGGGCCGGTGTAACCGGTGAAGTCGATGCCGGGCGGATCCCTCCGGTCGTCGAACCCGTGGGGCACGACGGTGCGGCCGAGCCGTTTCCGCAGCTCGTAGCGCACGACGCCGAACCAGAACCGCGGATCGGCGGCCATCTGCCGGAGCGACCTGTCGAGGTTGAACACCTGCGCGAACGTCCGCTCGACGTAGGCGTCCTCGCGGCTCGCGGCGGTGATGGCGTTGAAGACGGGCCAGCTCAGGCGCGCGGTGAGCCTGCGGCGCCAGGCGGCGGCGACCTCGGTCCCGGTCGCGAAGTCGTAGGCCTGGTCACGGGCCATCGCCAGCATCCAGGGCACCTGGAGCGACCTCCTCTGCCCGCGCAGGAACTCGCGCATGAACGCGAGGTCGACGGCGTCGCGCCTGCGCAGCACCTCGTCCAGGATGAGGGCGGAACGGGCGGCGGAGCTCATCCCCTGGGCGTAGAAGGGGTTGAAGGCGCAGATCGAGTCACCGACGCACACCAGCCCGATCGGGGGCGTCCTGAGCAGGTCGTACCGGCGCCACTTGTTACCCGTCGAACGGGTCAGATGCACCCCGGAGGTCGGAGTGCAGGCACGGGCCGCCTGCGCGAACACCGGTGTCCGCACACGGTCCAGCGCGTCCTCGAACGCCTCCACCCTGCGCGGCATCTCGATGCCCCACGACCCCATGCACACGATGGCGCGCTCACCCTCGATGGGGAAGAAGTTGCTGAGGAACTCGTGCTCGGCAGGGTGGTCGCCGCCGTCCTGGGTCGGGGTGATGACCAGATGCTTCCACCACCACGTCTCCGGACGCCGCCCAGCCGGGGGCAGGTCGTACCAGCGCGAGGTGTAGGTGACCTTGGCGTCGAGCGTCTTCTCCGGAGGCGCGGGCCACCCGGCGGCGCCGAGCCAGTCCACGACCGAGGAGCCGCGACCGAGCGCGTCGACGACCAGGTCGGCGGCCAGATGACCGTCGCCGTACTCGACCCCCACGACGCGACCGTCCGCGGAGCGGAGCCCGGTGACGGTCACGCCCTCGCGGATCTCGACGGCCGGCAGCTCGCGGACCTTGCCGCGCAGGACCCGCTCGATCAGCACACGGGAGCTGTACACCATCGTCATCGAGCCGGACTTGCGCGGCGCCCAGCCGTCGTTCTCGCAGTAGGCCGCGTCCATCGACGGCATCAGGTGCATCCCGCCCGCCGCGATGAGCGCCTCCTCGAACCCGGGGAAGATCTCTCCGATCGCCCGCCGGCCGGAGTTGAGAAGGAAGTGCGGGTGCTTGCTCTGCGGGACGCCCCGCCGGTGCTCGGCCTCCGGCGGCAGCCGGTCCCGCTCCAGCACGACCACCCTCGCGAAGTGCCGGGCGAGCACCCCCGCGGCGCACAGCCCCGCCACACTCCCGCCGAGCACCACGGCCGTCCCGCGCGGCATCCCGCCACCACCCATCCATTCATACACGCAACGAGTGAATGTATGATTAACCCAGGCCGAGCCGCCGCGCAAGGGCGCGGCCCTGACGAACCGGCCCCCGCCGGCCCCCGCCGGCCGCTGCCGCCCCTCCGGCGCCGCGCTGCCCCCGAGGTGTGCAGGTAGCCATAAACATAGAAATTTGCAGCCTTAAGGCTGATAAAAACGCCATTCGGCGGCCGAGAGAGAATCTACTGGTTCGTAATGTCAGGCCTACTGAAATGATCTCCTCTGGCGGGTGAAACTGGTGCTCGCAAACAGAAGGAGGGGTGTATGCGAAAAACCGCTTGTCTCGTCATGGCGGTCGTCGCGTCAGCGGTGCTGACGGCGGCTCCGTCCGCCGAGGCCGCCCGCCGCGAGAACGTCACCAGGACCTTCGACGTCACCTTCGCGAAGCAGTGGGACTCCAAGAGGTTCTCCCAGAACGCGGGCACTGACACCTTCAAGTGGCAGTGCCTCGGCGTCCCCGGCGAGCCCTACTACTTCGAGATCTACAAGTACGACACCATCGTCAGCCCGCCGAGAAGGGTCCTCGATAAGGACTACAAGTGCAAGATAAAGGACGACGAGGGGAAACCGCTCATCATCACCGAGAGCGTGCAACTCGAATACGGCGTCTACACGCTCCGGTTCAGTAAGCCGCCGGGCCCCGACGGCATCCACGTCAAGGGCACGGGCACCTACCCGAAGCAGACCGACTGACCACCGCATTCCGGCGGTACGCCGCGTCCCGGCGTGCCGCCGGGACGCGGCGGCGTGCTCTCAGGCCGGTGCGCCGGCGCTGAAGGGCGGCTCGGGAGGGTCGGCGCCTTCGCCGCCGCCCGCGACCCTCACCTCCCAGGAGGGCTCCGCCGCTTCGTCGAGGTGGAGCCACACGTACACGGCGGGGTAGGGCTTGCCCACCGGATCGAGAGGCGGGTCGGTGGCGGCGGAGGCGAGGCGCTGGGCCAAGATGCCGGCGTATCTCGTGGCGAACTGCTGACGGAGGCCGGCCTGCACCACGGTCGTCGCCCGGTCGCCCTGCCAGACGGTGAGTTGGTCGCCGGTCACCCCGATGCTGGTGATGGTGTCCGAACGGATGAGGTGGATGTCTTCGGTCACCAGCCAGACCACTGGAGAACTCGTGAACGCGTCAGGCTCCATAGCAGCGGAGCCTAGAGGCGCTCCACGCATCCGAAAAGGTGTGCGGCGCTCCGATATGCGTGCGGACACGTGGCTCCCGGCCCCGTGACGAGCGGTGTGGCCGCTCTCCTGTGCGGCACTAGCGCGGATGTCCCATTTCGCCAGTATTGTGTGCGGGCTCGCGACTCGACCTGGGGGCCGGATGGGAACGTCAGCAGAGCCGGAGGCGGACTCGGGGGTGCGGCGCTGGCTGCTCCAGGGGCTGCACCGCCCGGGGCACAAGCCGGGGCCGCACAAGAAGCAGCCGCACCACGAGGACGCGCCGCACAAGCAGCACGCCTGGTGGCAGGTCATGTGCCTGACCGGCGTCGACTATTTCTCCACGCTGGGCTACCAGCCGGGCATCGCCGCCCTGGCGGCCGGGGCGCTGAGCCCGATCGCCACCCTGCTGCTGGTGGCGCTGACCCTGTTCGGGGCGCTGCCGGTCTACCGGTCGGTGGCGGGGCAGAGCCCGCACGGGCTGGGGTCGCTGTCGATGCTGGAGCGGCTGCTGCCCGGCTGGCGCGGCAAGCTCCTGGTGCTGTTCCTGCTCGGCTTCGTCGCCACCGCGTTCATCGTGACGATCACGCTGTCGGCCGCCGACGCCACCGCCCACCTGCTGCACAACCCGTTCGCCCCGGACGCGGTCGCGGGCTGGCAGATCCCGGTCACGCTGGTGCTGATCGCGGCGCTGGGCGCGGTCTTCATGGTCGGGTTCAGCGAGGCGATCTCGATCGCGGTCGTCCTGGTCGCGGTGTACCTGGTGCTGAACGTCGTGGTGGTGGGAACGGCCCTGGTCGAGGTGGCGTCCGACCCGGGGCTGGTCACCGACTGGAGGCACGCGCTGACCGCCGACCACTCCAACCCGATGGTGATGGTCGCCGTCGCGCTGTTCGTGATGCCCAAGCTCGCCCTCGGGCTGTCCGGGTTCGAGACCGGCGTGGCCGTGATGCCGCTGGTCAAGGGCGACCTGGACCGGCGGATCCAGGGCGCGCGCAAGCTGCTGACCACGGCCGCGGTCATCATGAGCGTCTTCCTGATCACCTCCAGCTTCGCCACCAGCGTGCTGATCCCCGAGAAGGAGTTCGAGGAGGGCGGGAAGGCCAACGGCCGGGCGCTGGCCTACCTCGCGCACGAGCACCTCGGGGAGTGGTTCGGCAGCGCCTACGACCTCAGCACGGTCGCGATCCTGTGGTTCGCCGGCGCCTCCGCCATGGCCGGACTGATCAACATCGTCCCCCGCTACCTGCCGCGCTACGGGATGGCCCCCGACTGGACCCGCGCCACCCGCCCGATGGTCCTGATCTTCACTCTCGTCTCGTTCGCCATCACCCTGCTGTTCGGAGCGCAGGTCGAGGCGCAGGGCGGCGCCTACGCCACCGGCGTCCTCGCGCTGATCCTGTCCGCCGCGGTCGCCGCGACGCTGGCGTCCTGGAAGCGCGGACGCCGCCGCGCCGCCGCCGCCTTCGGCGCCGTCACCCTGGTCTTCACCTACGCCACCATCGCCAACATCATCGAACGCCCCGACGGCCTGGTGATCGCCGTCGTGTTCTGCGTCGCGATCGTCGTCACCTCGCTGATCTCCCGCGCCACACGCTCCACCGAACTGCGCATCACCGACGTCGAGTTCGACGAGAAGGCCCGCGAGCTGCTCGACCGGTCAGGCGAACTGCGGATCATCGCCAACGAGCCCGACGAACGCGACCGCCAGGAGTACCTGGACAAGGCGCGGGAAGCCTGGGAACTGCACCGGCTCCGCGCCGAGGAGGGCCTGCTGTTCCTCGAACTCACCGTCTCGGACGCGTCGGAGTTCGAGTCCACCGTGCGCGTCACCGGCGAGGAGCGGCACGGCTACCGCGTCCTGAGCACCGAGGGCCCGAGCATCCCCAACGCGATCGCGGCGATCCTGCTCCACATCCAGCACGAGACGGGCAAGCAGCCGCACGTCTACTTCCACTGGGCCGAGGGCAACCCGATCGGCGCCCTGCTCCGCTACCTGGTGTTCGGCGGCGGCGACGTCCCACCCATGACCCGCGAGATCCTCCGCCAGGCCGAACCCGACATCGAACGCCGCCCCATCGTCCACGTCGGCTGACGCCTGGGCCCCCGTGGCTATCGCCAGAGGTAGTCATAGCGGGCCGGCGCCGGGGCAACCTGGACTCGCCCGTCCCTGACCTGCCATTCGATCTGGTGCCCCTCCTCGTGGAAGACGAGGAAGAGCCCGCAGACCCGGTCGCCGTCCTCGTCG
>NZ_JBEZJP010000134.1:0-18462 GCF_040653175.1 Actinomadura sp. NPDC048032 | reverse complement strand
GGCCGCCGCCCCCCCCGCCGCCCCCCCCCCCCCCCCCCGCCTGTCCGGGGGGACGCCTCCGAGCTCGGGCGTGGCCCGCGCCCGGAGGTGCGTCCAGGAACGTTCCGGTGGACCGGTTGGCCGGTAGCGGCCCGTTCTGACGATCTTGCTTGACTCCGGACACTCCAGCGTTTCTATTGGCCCCCGTGGTCGTTCACGATCACCGTGGTCCCTCGCGGCCACCGTGCTCCCTCGCGACCACCGCTACTCCTGTCGGCTTTCGGGGATGAGGAACCATGGGAGGCGATGGCATGCGCCATCGACGTACACGGGCGGGATCGCTCGCCCTCGCCGCGGTGCTGGGCCTGAGCCCGCTCGCGGCGGTGCCGCCGGCGTCGGCCGACGGCCAGGTGACCGAGGTGGCGCTGCCGGTGCCCGACGTCGCGCCGGTCGGGCTCGCCGCCGGACCGTCCGGCACCCTCTGGTACGCCGCGAACGCCGGCGGCATCGGCCGCGTCGGCGCCGACGGCAAGGTCACCGAGTTCACGATCAGTGAGAACTCGCAGCACCAGGCCGGCGTCCCCGACGCGATGACGGCCGCGAGCGACGGCGCGCTCTGGTTCACCGACATGTCCTACAGCGTCCCGCGGGTGGGGCGCGTGAACCCGGCGAACGGCGCCGCGACGCTGTTCGAGCTGCCGGTGACGGGCGACGTGAACTTCGCCAACGCCCAGGTCAACGGCGTCGCGCCGGGCCCGGACGGATCGGTGTGGATCACCGGTGGGTACTCCGGCACGATCGGCCGGGTCGACCCGTCCGGGAACGTCACGGCGTACGCCACGGGCCTGTCCCCGTACGCGGTCACCGTGGGCCCGGACCAGGCGGTGTGGTTCACCGACACCAGCGGCCGGATCGGCCGGCTCGACCCCACCACCGGCCAGGTCACCCCCTACGACACGCCGTTCACCTTCCAGGGCTACCCGGGCATGGGCGACATCGTGTCCGGCCCGGACGGCAAGCTGTGGTTCACGCAGCCCGGCGTCAGCCGGATCGGGAGCATCGACCCGGCCACCGGCGAGGTCGCCGAGTACGCCACGCCACGCCCCGACTCCGACCCGACCGGCATCGTCGCGCGGGACGGCAAGCTGTGGTTCACCGAGGCCGCCGCCAGCAACATCGGCAGCCTCGACCCCGCCACCGGCGAGATCGCCGAGTACCCGCTGCCGGCGACCCTCTCGGCGCCGACCCGCATCGTCAACGGCCCCGGCGGCCACCTGTGGTTCACCGAGCCGGGCCGCGGCCTGATCGGGCACTTCGACCCGGCCGCCCCGCCGTCCGGCACGTCCCACCCGGCGCTTCCGGCCGCGGCCCCGGGCAGCAGCCCCACCCCCGCCGCGCGCTTCCAGAACCAGTGCGCGGTGGAGTCCCTCTGCCAGACGCAGGTCACCACCGGCGGCGACGTCAAGATCGGCACCTTCCGGCAGAGCCTGCCGAGCGGCGCCATCCGCATCACCGGCTCCCTCGGGGCGCCCGACGAGACCGGCGACTTCGTCCTCGACCCGCCCGTGGTCGGCGAGCAGCTCATCTCCAAGCAGGTGGAGGTGCCGGGCGGCCTCATCGCGCAGCTGCCGCTGATCGGCCCGATCCTCGGCAAGTCGCCCGCCGCGATGTGGGACGTCAACCGCCTCACGATCAGCCAGACGCTGGCCGGCAAGGTGCACGCCTACCTCACCGACACCGGGCTCGGCGTCCGCGTGCCGCTCAACGTGCACCTGAACAACCAGCTGCTCGGCACGACCTGCGTCATCGGCCCGATCACCGCGAGCCTGCCGACCACCTTCCTGGCCGGCTCCCCGAACGGCGACCCGCACCTCGGCTTCGTCCCGGCGGCCGTCTCCCTGGAGGCGCCGATCGAGGTCCCCGCCGCGAAGGGCTGCGGCCCGTTCGGCATGCTCGACGGCGTCATCAACCAGCTCATGGGGCTGCCGTCGCCCGCCTCGCAGAACTCCATGAAGCTGACCGGCGTCCTCAACCTGGGCAACGGGATCAACGCGAGCAACACCCCGCAGAGCCTGGCGTCCGGCCCGGTCGCCGCCGAGCTCAAGCAGATCCTCAAGTCCGGCAAGACCCCGCGCAAGACGGCCAAGGCCCCCACCCCGGCCCCGAAGAAGGCCACCTACAGGATGAAGGCCCGCCGCTAGCGGCGGAGCACCGGGCGGAGGCGCCCCCGAAGGCCCGTCCTTCGGAGGCGCCTCCACACCGTCCACACCCTGTGGACAGAAAAGCCGGCGCCGTCATCGCCGCCTGACGCGATCGCCCCACGGACTGGCGTCGGGCGGCGTGCTTCAGGGCGCGGTCGCGAGCTCCTTGGAGTTGGGACGGGACGGATGGCTGCGCGCGAGCGGTCCGGCGGCCATCGCCCGGACGAGCGTGTCGGTCACCCGCGTGACGAAGGCGCGGCCCGCCTCGTTGACTCCGTGGCCGCAGGCGCGTCCCCGCATCGCGCACACCCAGCGCATGGTTCCGGTGGCGAAGACCCCGGCCCCGCTGCGGGTCGTGTAGTAGGACGCGTGCGCGACGGCGCTCCCGGTCCCGCAGCTGATCGGGGACCGTCCGACGATCTCCAGTGTCGGCGGCGTCGGGCCGCCGGGGGCGATCGCGTCGGCCTCGGGGCCGACCATGCCGGGGAACCGGGTTCCCGCGCGCACGCCGGTGCCGCGGAACAGCCAGAAATCGGGCCGGTAGACGGTGAACGCGCCTTCCGCCGGAAAGCACATGTACTGGATGCCGATGATGTCGCTCTCCGGGCGCGGCTTCGGCGGCAGCCGCCAGTCCTGCGTCGACTCGGCCGGGTTCGTCCGGGCGACGGGGTCGGCGGAGGAGTCCTTGTAGCAGACCACCAGCCGGTCGGCACCCAGCGCCGTCGCCTCGAACCTGATGTGCCGGTTCACCGCGTTGGCGCCGAGGAACGCGATGTTGACGCCGTGGTCGCGGGCCTCCGTGGCGCGCTGGCGCATGGCCGACGACCAGTACTCGTCATGCCCCAGCGTGAGCAGGCCGCGCGCCTTGCTCAGCAGAGCGGGATCGCTGTGCAGGTCGTTGTCGGTCGCGTACGCCAGCGGCACGCCCGCCTTCTCGGCCAGGGCGATCGCGGGCTGCTCGTAGGTCAGGAACTTGCCCGCGCCGGTCTTGTCGTAAGGGCGGTCGAAGCTGACCGCGTAGGACCGGTCGTCGTACCCGGACGGCCCCTCGTACAGGTCGTGGCCGCCCCACATGTTGTACGCCTGCCAGGTGGTGGTCGCGTTCAGCACCACGACCCGCCCGGCGGTGTCCGGCGAGCGGACGGTCACCGGCACGTACCGCTGGGCGCCCGACACGGCGGTCAGCCTGATCAGGTAGCTGCCCGCGGGCCAGCCGGACGTGGCGACCGTCATCGACGGCCGCCACGGCGCCGAGACGGTGCGCGTCTTCCGGTCGATCCGGGCCGCCGCCTGCCGCACCCCGGCGACCTGCCCCGACCGCCACACGCGGCGCGCGTTCGCGCCCCCGTACCAGCCCATCCGGAACGCCTCCGCGGTGAACCCGGACGTCGTGGTCGAGACGAACAGCCGGAACGACTGGCCCGGCAGCACGCTCACGCGATCGGCGTACCCCTCGATCTCGTGCTCGGCGCCGCTGCGGCGGACCTGCCAGTCCGCCGTGCCCGGCTTGGCGTTCTCGGGCGTCTCCACGGTCGCCGCGCCCGCCTTGCCCGGCCGGTCGGCGGACGAGCGGCGGGACGTCGAGCACGCGCCGACCAGGACGAGCGCCGAGACCAGCGCCAGCACGACCGGACCCCGGAGCACGCGCGGAGACACGCGTCCGTCTAAGGGACGTCCCTCTTCTGCATCCGTCACGGCGGACCACCCTCCCCTGAACTCCCTGCGGGCAACCCGTCCACCGCCACGTACCAGAGATCGTCTTCCCGCCCCGCGCCCGCATAACCGCCGGCCCTGAACGAGTCCGGGGGACGCACCTGTTACGTGACAGTTCGCGCCATTATGTCGCCGAGCCGGTCGTCCAGGAGGCCGGATACGGCGCCGACCCGGGCCGCCGCCCCCGCGCGCCGGTGCGGCTCGCCCAGGCGACCGGAGTCACCGTGGCCATGGGATGTGGCGGCTCCGCGGCCGTGGCGCCCGAGCGCCGTCCCCCTGGCCGACGGCCGCGGCCTTCTGCCGCGGGCCCTCATTCAGGGTCCGCGGCGCCGTACCGGACGGCCGCCCGCCTCTCGAAGGCGACCAGGCCGAGGAGCAGCCCGCTCACCAGGCCGAGTGCGGCGAGCGCGGGCAGGAGCCGGGCGGCGGGGATCAGCAGGAAGAACGCCGCGGCGACGACCAGCGGCGCCGCCGGAACGGAACGGACGGTGAGCCTGGCGAAGGCGGCCCGCCCCAGGAGGAACACGGCGGCCCCCGCGTACAAGGCGGTCAGGACGGGCCACTCCAGGGCCCGACCGTGGTCGGCGGCGTCGCCGGACAACTCTGCCAGGACTTCGTGGGCGCCGAGGGCGATGTAGAGGGCGCCGGCGATGAGCGGGAAGTGGACCATGGTGTAGGCGTCGCGGGCGATCTGAGCACGGCGCAGGCCGGACGCGCGTTCCAGGACGCCCTCGGCGGCGTCCGCCAGGCCGCGGAAGTACAGCAGCCACAGGCACACGACGGCGACGAACCCGACCAGCGCCGCCAGGAGCACCATGGCACCGGCGATCGAGTCGCCCGCCCCCGCGCCGGCGGAGATCAGGGACTCGCCCAGCGCGATGATCAGCACCATGCGGTGCCGTTCGGCGAAGTGGCCGGCGCTGCGGACCGTCCAGCCGCCGAGGCCGGAGGCGATCCGGCCCCCACCGAAGTCGACGGCGAACGCGGCGGCCCACAGCACGGTCTGCCAGGTCCCGCCGAGCACCGCCCCCGCGATGAGGGCGGACAGGGAGATCGTCTGGGGGACCGCGTCGAGGAGCAGTTGGTCGCGCAGCCCGCGGTCGCCCGCCACCGACGACAGGTACAGCCCGAAGTAGACCACCCGGACGACGCAGAAGGCGCCCGCCAGGACGAGCGGGGCGTCGACCCCCGCGGCGTGGCGGCCGAAGGCGTCCGGCATGACCAGGGCCGCGACGAACAGGGCCGCCATCACCGCCAGCATCCCGGTCCGGACCACGCCGCGATCGGCGCGCACCCGGTTGCCCAGCCAGGCGTACGCCGCCCAGGACCACCAGAGCAGCAGGAGGAGGATCAGCCCGCGCACCAGGGACAGGGCGGACGGGGAGTGCGCCATGAACGAGACGACCCGGGTGATCGCGAACACGAAGACGAGGTCGAAGAAGATCTCGAAGGAGGTCGCCCGGTGGGTTTCGGGCGTGATCGCCGGGCGCTGCCACGGGAGGTCTGCCACCGGCACAGGTTACCCGCCTGGCGATCAACGTCGCCGCTGGTCAGCGGGCGCCGGAGCGTGTCGCCCCCGGTCCGGCGGCGTCGGGCTCGAGCGGCCCCTGCCGCCGGGGGAGGACATGTACGCGCGGGCGGAGTCCGCTCCGGCGGCGGCGGGCTTCCCGTTCGAGCCGGCCCGCGTCCGCCTCGCCCGCGGCGTCCGGCTGAGGCACGTCCAGGGGCCGAGACGGGCGGTCCTGCGCGACGCCCTGGCGAGGGTCGGCGACAGCTGACCCCTAACGACTCACATCGGGTCTCACCATCAAATGACGGGTGTGGCCGCTCTCCCTTCGGGCGAGAGTCGATGACGACGCACGGAATCGGCACGGAGGGGCAACATGATCAACAGACGCGCGTCCGGCAAGGGATCGGCCAGGTCGCGGGCGGGGCCGCCGCCTCCCGGCCGGCCTGCCGGACGCCGCGGCCTTCGCCCAGGCCGTCACCGGCGCACACCGCCTCTGACCGCGAACCGCACCCGACCGAACGGAGGAACCACTCATGGCAAGGACATGGCTGATCACCGGAGCGTCGCGAGGACTCGGACGCCACCTCACCGAGGCGGTCCTGGACGCCGGTGACCAGGTCGTCGCGACCGCCCGGCGTCCGCAGCAGTTGGACGACCTGGCGGCCAGGCACGACCAACGGATCCGGGCGGTCGCGCTGGACGTCACCGACCCCGCCGCGGCCGCCCGTGCCGTGGAGGAGGCCACCGTCGCCTTCGGCCGTCTCGACGTCGTCGTCAACAACGCCGGCTACGCCAACAGCGCGCCCATTGAGGAGATGGCCGAGGACGACTTCCGCGCCCAGATCGAGACCGACTTCTTCGGCGTCGTGAACGTGACGCGGGCCGCGCTGCCCGTCCTGCGCGCCCAGCGCTCGGGGACCTTCGTGCAGGTCTCCTCCATCGGCGGACGCGTGGGCGGCACCCCCGGGATGGGCGCCTACCAGGCCGCGAAGTTCGCCGTCGAAGGGTTCTCCGAGGTGCTCGCGGCCGAGGTGGCGCCGTTCGGCGTGAAGGTCCTCATCGTCGAGCCGGGCGCGTTCCGCACCGACTGGCAGGGCTCGTCCATGGAACTCCACCCGGTCGGCCCCGACTACGAGGAGACGGTCGGCACCATCAACAGCTACCGGCAGGCCAACGACGGCACCCAGCAAGGCGACCCGGCCCGCGCCGCCAAGGCCGTCATCGACGTGGTCGCCGCCGACGATCCGCCCCGCCGCCTCATCCTCGGTGGCGACGCCCTCGCCCTGGCCCGCAGGTCCGCCGAGGCCCGCGCCGCCGAGGCCGAGCAGTGGGCCGCCGTGACGCGCTCGACCGACTTCCCCTCGGACGAGCCCTAGCCGCGGGCGATGTAGAGATTCATGCCGGTGAAGTCGAGGGTGACGGTGTACGGCTTGAAGAAGGGGTGGAAGAACGCCCCCAGCGAGTCGAACCCGGCGCGAGGGGGTCTACCGGAGGGATTCGCCAAGCAGTAGACCTCCCTGGCGACGGCGTCGCCAAGGCGGATCTCGTCCGGGTAGCAGGGATAGGTGACGACCGGGTGGCTGTGCGCGAAAGTCTCCAGCGGGCGGTCGTAGTCGGTACGGATCCGCAGACGCTTGGCCGTCTCCTCGGGCATGGCCACGGCGCTCTCGCTGGTTCCACCGATCGACAGTCCCACCAATCGCGATCCGGAACCGCCGATGCTGCCCCTGCTGTACAGGCCGTGCTCATCGGCCAGCCACAGCGGCAGGGGCCTGGCGCCCGCCCGCGCGGCGTCGCGCCGTACTCGGCGGACGGCTTCGGGAGTGGGACGGCGCAGGATCAGCGACCGGCCCGCGTAGTCGAAGGTGGTCAGCAGGTGGTAGAAGACCCACGTGCCGATGATGCCGTCGCTGGGCCCCCCGGGCGAAGCCTGGTCCGTCTCCGACCACTCCACGGGGATGTTGCGCAGTTCGACGTCGCCCAGCCTGAAGGATTCCAGCACCCCGAAGTACTGCCACGCGGTGCCGTCCAGGTAGTCGATCTGCTGCTCGGCCACGGCGGTCAGCCCGGCCTCCCTCGCCACCTCCGCGGACATGCCCAGCCATGGGGCGCCGGTGTAGAGCATGAAGCGCTTGGGCGGTCCGCCGTTGACCGACCCCTCGACCTGTGGTGACGGGTCCATCTGCTGCCACGGCAGCCGGGCGGCGTCGCCGTGGACCTGGTACGGCTCGCCCTGAACCGCCCCGAACCACGTGGCGAAGACGTCCTTGCCGGCCGCTCGCCAGTGCGGCACGGACTGGGAGAGTTTGTCCTGACGGATGTAGCAATCGCCCAGAAGTCGATTGGTCTCCTTGTCGCTGGGCGCCAGTCTCAGAGCCATGGCGAGATAGTGCTCAGCGTCGGAGAACTGGTTGGTCAGTAGCGCGACCTGGCCGCGCCGACGGGCCGCGTGCACGTTGGCGGGGTCTCTTTTCAGGATCGCCTCGTAGGCGCGGCCGGCCTGTTCGAACTTTCCGGCCTTGAACAGCGCGTCCGCGTCACCACCGTCGGCGTGGGCCGCGACCGCGACGCCCGCCGGCGTCGCGGTCGCGGATGCGCCGGCCACCACGGCGGCGCCTCGCAGCAGCGAACGTCGATCCCACTTCCCGTCATCAGCCACGGCTTTCTCCTTTCGTGGCCCCTTCCGCCGCGATGTCGGACGGCGATGCCTGCCGCGATCGCTCAAAGGGAAAGGAGCATCGCGCACGGCCTCCCTCGTTCGGGGACCTTGCTCGGCGATCAGATTGGGCAGGCTCGAACGCTACGACTCGGCACCTATCGTCGGCGTATCGAAAACGCCCCCGGGTATGGGGAGGCGTGCCCAGGGCGTGAGCGCTACGGTGCCTCGCCGTGCCGGGGCGGATGAGCGGCGTACGGCCGGTTCACCGGTCCTCCTCCGCCCCGAGAGCCGCCTTCACCAGGACGACGGCGTTGACGGGGCTGTCGGCCTCGCACATCCAGATACCGTCCTGGACGAACCACCAGCGATCGCCGTCGTTCGCGCGGCGCCGGCACTCGACCTCCACGCCGGACGCCTCCGGCTCCTTCGCCACGCGCAGGCGTAGAGCGCCGACGTTCTCGACCGCGAGCTTGTGGCCTCGCAGCAGATTCCCGAGCGTGGTCGTGAACTCCGCGCCCTTCGAGCCCTCGCCGACGCCGTCTGGAACCGATGGAGTCATGCCGCCGCTGCTTTCGATCCCGCGTTGCGGGATCACGCTCCGGGCGCCCGGCGGGAGCCGTCCGGGGAACGTCGGTTGTTCTTCATGATCGGCCTCTTCTGGTGCGGGGGACTGGTTTTTCCTGTTGATGTGGCGATGTGTGCGGAACGGGCGTCATGTCCGGCTCGCCGTGATCGCGGATTATCGCGTTTCACTCCCGTGCTGACTCCGAGTAGAGCACCATGAAAGCAAGGTCCGCAAGCGGTCGGATCGATTCCCCTGGCGAGAATTTTCGCAGGTCAGAGACCTGTTGCGGACCGGGCGAGGGGATGCTTTCATTCCGGGTGAAAGGCGGCCCCGAGATGCGAGAGGGAGGTGATGTGAGTGTCGGAGGCGACCACGGGTTCGACCGTCCCCCGGCGGCAACTCGGCCGGTATCTCCGAGAACTTCGGATTAATGCTCGCTTAACCGTACAAGCTGCGGCGAAAGCGCTTGAATGGTCCGAAGCAAAGATGTGGAGGATCGAGACCGGCCAAACGTCCCTGCGTTCTCACGACGTGGAGACCATGTGCCGCGTGTACGGCGCAACCGAGGAACTGACGACCGCCCTGATGGGCCTGGCCAAGGAGACCAAGGGAAAGGGATGGTGGCACGCCTACGGCGACGTGATCCCTGAGGGGTTCGATCTCTTCATCGGCCTGGAGGAGGCTGCGAGCAGCAGAGAGGAGTACTCGCCGGAGCTGGTCCCGGGCCTCTTCCAGACCCCCGACTACCTCTACGCGCTCTTCAAGAAGAACCGACCAGACCTGCAAGCCGAAGAGGTCGAACGACGGGTCCGGCTGCGAATGCAACGGCAGGCGCTGGTCACGCGCGTCACGGCCCCGCCTGACCTGAAGGTCGTCCTGAGCGAGGCGGTGGTCCGCCGGGTCATCGGCGGGCCCGCGGTCATGGCGGCCCAGCTCGACCGGCTGGCACAACTGAACGACTGCCCCAACGTGGCCATCCGCCTCGTGCCGTTCGCGGCGGGCTCGCACCGCGGCCTCGACACGGGGGCGTTCATCATCCTGCGGTTCCCGACCAAGGAGGACGGGCGCGATCACGAACCGCCGACGGTGTTTGTACAAGGCTTCACCGGCGCTTTATATCTGGATAAACCCCGCGAGATCGACCGCTACGCCGGGGCGTTCACGGTCATCTGGGACAACGCTCTGCCCCAGGAGGACAGTTCGGCGTTGTTCCGGCAGGTAGCAAGGGAGATGAACGGACGATGAGCACCGACGTCGCCGCTGCGGCCCTCTGGCGCAAGAGCAGCCGCAGCAACACCGAACAAGAGTGCGTGGAGGTCGCGATGCTTCCCACCTCCGTCGGTATCCGGGACAGCAAGAACCCCGAAGGCGGTCACCTCCCCCTCGACCACACCGCGTTCACCGGTCTCCTCGCTCGCGTGAAGGCCGGGACCCTCGACCTCTAGGCATGAAAAAGGGTCCCGGCGGAGACAAACCGCCGGGACCCTTCTTGCGATCGGCGGGAGAAGGCGACACCGGTTCACCCCAGAACATTCACCGCAACAGAAGAAGCGGGTCTTCCTCAGCGGCCCCTCCGCCCCGCTCCAACATGCTGTAATCGTCCAATGACTTACGGTGTTCTTCAAATCTCGGGGTGCCGGCGCCCCGTCCTCACATTCGCGCTGATCCTTGCGGCGGGGATGGCTGCGGGCTGCGGCGACGGGGGCAAGAAGCCCGGCATCCGCGTACCGAAGACGGACAGCTTTGCAGTGCCGCAACCCCTTACCTCCGCCCCGCCTGTCGGTGCCCCGCGCATGGAACGGCTCATGCACGAGATGGAAAAGGCCACCGTCAGAGCCGGGGGCGTGGCCGCAGAGACCAAGGCCCGTTGCGACACCGACATGGGCCGAATCGGCACGCGCCCGGAAACCTTCGCGTGCACGGTGTCCTACAGAGGCAAGAACGCCGAGTTCCGCACCAGTGTCTCCATCGTGTCGAAGCGGCTGACGGCCAAGCCCGGGGAGGACTTCCCGAGCGGTACCGAATACCGGTACAGGCTGTCGGCCGTCGCGACGAAGCTCGTACTCACCCGGGAAGGCGTCCACCGTCAGTGGGGCTACCACCCATCCGGCGGCGACGATGACGAGTACCGCTGCGACGCCAACATCCCTGAGGTGGCGGTCATGTCCCCGGGACCCACGCCCTACCGGTGCTACAACCTCTATCGCCCGGGCTTCAAAACCAGAGTCGCCTCCTACCGCGTGGTCCTATCCGCAGAAGAGGGGGAACATCCCGACGGAAGCCTCGGCTTCCAGCCGGCCAATTCTCAACCCTCCCCCTAGAGAGCCGACGCTAGTTCAGCGGCTGCGGGCAGGGCATCGGTCAGATGAACGGCCTGATCCAGGTCTCGAAGCGTGCCCCGAATTCGTCCCGGGCCGCTTTGATCAGGTCGTTGGGGTCGCTCACCGGATCCAGGCCGAAGTGCTGCTTCAGCCATGCGACATAAGCCGCGTGCGCCTCGGGGGCGCCGTCGCGTTCGCGGTGGTAGCCCTCGTACTCGGCGAAGTAGGCGTCGCCCCAGTCGACGGACAGCGGCCGGTCGCTCGCGAGCTGGCGGAACAGGTCCCGAAGGTCGCGTGCGGTGAGATGGATCCCCCCTTCGTCGCCGAACGCCGCGATGGGCAAGGCGGCGAGGTCCGCGCGGTCGTCCACACGCCACAAGGCATAGAACGAGCCTGAGCCGGTGGCGGCCGCGAAGGGGAGGAACGCTTCGACGAACTCTGGGGCGTCCGACCACGAGTCGTGCTGCGGCTCTCCGAATTCGAGCATCTCGAACCCGTCCGAGATGAACTCTCCGCCGAGGCTCTTCTCAAGTTCGCTGAGCAGGTTCAGTTCCGGCACGGGGGAAAAGGCATTGTCCATCGGGGCGTCCGATCGGCTGGAAGCGAAAAGGCGAGATCGTCCGCGAGAACATACCGGCTCCCGCCCTTTGGCCGCACCAGCGCATCAGCACGAGTCGTCATAGCGCGCGGCGATGGCGGCGGCGCGGTCGCGCAGCGAGGTGCGCAACCACTGCGGGGCGACAACCTCCGCGTTGTCGGCGACCTGCCACAGCGCCCAGACGGCGTGCCTCGAATCCTGGAAGGTCACCTCCAGCCGCAGCCAGCCGTCCGCATCGATTTCCTCGGCGAGGACGGTCAGCGCGGTGCCGACCAGATCCTTGCGCCGCGCCGGGTGCACCCGTGCGAGGACGGCGACCTGGTCGCCGCCCGTCCGGAACCGCGTGCTGCGCTCCTGCCACGCCCGGTCCAGATCGACCCGTTCTCTCCGCTCCGCGGGTTCGTCCAGTTCCTCGGCGGCCGCGATCCGCGACAGCCGGTACGTCCGGTCCTCGCCGGACCTCGTGGCCAGCAGGTAGCCCAGGCCGCGGACGGTGACGAGGCCGACCGGGTCCACCGTGCGCCACTTCGGGCTCTGATCCACCGCCGCGTAGTGGATGCGCAGCTTGTGCCCGGCGAACACCGCGCGCCTGACCTCGGCCACCACCGCCTCAGGCACTTCCTCGGCGACCAGCCGCCGCGCGAGAAGGTCGGCGTCGGGTTCGATGAGCAGCCGCTGGGCCGCGTCGGCCGCGGTGTCCCGATAGCTCTCGGGTAGCGCGTCCACCACCTTGAGCATGGCCGATGCGAGCGCCGAGCCGAGGCCGAACGCCTGCGCACCGCGGCGCGATCCGGCGACCAGCAGCGCGAGCGCCTCCTCATGGTTCAGCCCGGTGAGCTCGGTCCGAAAACCGGGCAGCAACGCGAAACCACCGTGCCGCCCACGTTCGGCGTAGACCGGAACCCCCGCCGCGGACAACGCCTCGATGTCGCGCAGCACCGTACGCGTCGACACCTCCAGCTCCCGGGCCAGTGCCGTCGCAGACAGCCGACCGTGCTGACGCAGCAACAACACCAGCGAGACCAACCGGTCAGCACGCACACCAAGAACCTACTCAAATACATGACACAGGATGTCGTGATTCGTTGGAAGGCTCTTCCCAACGCCAGAGGGCGGCCATCGAGCCGCCCGATGACGCACTTCCAACGAATCGAACGGAGCTAAAAGGCAATGGAGCGTACGACGGTCAACCCGTGGACGTGGTCGGTGGACCTGGGCTACAACCAGGGCGAGGTCGTCTCCGGACACACCCGAACCCTGTACTGCTCAGGCCAGACCGCGATGAGCGGCGACGGCAAGCCCCAGCATGCCGGCGACATGGCGGCCCAGCTCGCACTGAGCATCGACAACCTGGAGGCCGTACTCGCCGAGGCCGGCATGTCCCTGGCGAACCTCGTCCGCCTCAACGTCTACACCACCGACGTCGACCTCCTCTTCCAGCACTACGGCATCCTGGCCTCCCGCTTGGCCGCCGCCAAAGCAGCCACGAGCACCACAATGCTGGGCGTAACCCGCCTAGCAATCCCCACCCTGACAGTAGAACTAGAAGCCACCGCCGCAGCCTGACCCACCCCCCGGCCACCGCCGTGGTGTAGGTGGGGGTGGCGGGGGCCGGGTGGCCGTTTGAGGTCAGGGGGTGGTGGGGGGTGATCTTGCCAGCGAATACTGGCGTTGTTGGTCGGTCGTTCGAGGAGGCGTTGTGGATCGAAGCCCGCTTAGTCCGCTGATGTCGCGTCGGGTGTTCGGGGTGGGGGGTACTGCGCTGGTCGGGGCCGCCTTTGCGGGGCCGCTGGGTGGGGTCGCGCGGGCCGAGGCGCCGGCGGCGGGGGAGTGGGTGGATGTGCCTGCGCCGCCGCTGGCTGGGCGGAGCCATCTGCTCGGGATCGCCGCGCCGGACCCGTGGCACGTCTTCGCCGGGGGCGCCGAGAACGTGTACCAGCCGGACTCGCGGGCCGTCATGCTGCATCGGACCCCGCGCGGCTGGACGCGTGTCGCGATGCCTGAGGGGTTGGCTGTCGTCAACGATGTCCGCGCGCACCACGCCGCGGACGTGTGGGCCCTTGCCGCAGGTCAGAATGCCAAGGAGCGCACCGACCTGCTGCACTGGAACGGGCGCCGCTGGACGACGGTGGCAGCTCCCGTCGACGAGCAGCTTCAGGCCATCGACGTCGACCGGACGGGCGGACTGTGGGCGACCGGGATCCACGGGGACGCCACGACGGTGTCGGTGCGGCGGCACCGCCAGTGGACGAGGGCGCTCACCCTTCCGCAACCCTCGGGCCTCAACGCCATCGCCGCCGGAAGCGCCTCGGACGTCTGGGCCGGGGGATTCGGCGAGTCGCAGATCGGCCCGACCCCGCTGTGGCACTTCGACGGCACGGACTGGACGCGTACACCGTGGGGATCGGAATGGGCCCACTGGATCCTGCAGATCGAGTACGTCGCGCCGGACGACGTCTGGTTCTACGCCCTTGAGCAGAGCCCGTTGTTCCCGCCGCCGACGCTGCACCACTGGGACGGCGCCGCGTTCACCGTGCATCGGCTTCCGAATCCGTCCGATCCGCTCGGCGAGGTGCGGCCGAAGTCCGTGGTGGGGTTCCTCGGCTCGATCGCCTCCGACGGACGGGGCGGCGTCTGGGTGTCCAGTCCGTTCGATCCCGCGCGTCTGCTGCGCTTCGACGGCGCTTCCTGGACCAGTGCCGCCCCGCCTATCGCGGTGACCGCGTATTCGATGACGCGGGTGCCGCACACCAGGGCCGTCTGGGCCGGTACTCAGGTGGGCACCGTCTGGCGTTGTTCCTGAGGGCGGGTCGTTCGTGCCTGGCCGGGCTGGTTTGCTTGGTCGATGATCTCTGACGACGGAGCGGCCGACTACGCGGACCTGGCCCGCGAGCTCGCCAACATGGCTCATGGCTACCCCTACGGCGATCCTTTCGCGCTGCTCGGTTCGATCGCCGCAGAGGTGAGGTCGGACCCCGGCTCGCGGCACGGGCGGGCGATGACCGCGGCGCTCTGGGCGAGCCGCTGGTACGCCAGGTGGAAGGTCACCGACCCCGCGCTCGTCGACGACCTGATCGAGGCGGCCGGACGTGCCGGGACGGTGCTGGAGGCCGCGGGCTGCGCGGCGCCCGGCGAGCACGAGCACCCGCTGGTCGCCGACGATCCCGAGGAGGCGGGCGACGTCGTGGCGCGCATCGGGGATCCGGAGGGGTGGCTCGCAAGCCACCCGGACGACGAGGACATCGAGGCGTACGCGTGTCCCGGTTACCTCGCGGGGCTGGCCGCCGAGGCGGAACAGGTCCTCAAGGACGCGCAGGCGGAGCGCTTCGACGCCCCGGACACCGGGCATCTGGACGAGCGTTTCCTGACGGGGGACGGGCGGCTCGACATCGACGCGCTGATGACCGACATCGAGCGGCAGAAGGGCAGCAGGACCGATCCCGCGGCCGAGGCCGCGGCGCTGTGGGCGGCACGCCGGCTGCTCGGCGACGCGCGTCCCGGGGAGCGGGCGTCGCTGGCACTGGCCGTGAGCCACCTGGCACAGCACTGCGCCTGGGGCGCCGCCGCCCCTGGCGTGGTCGCGCTCTACCGCGACGGCCTCCAGACGTTCGATCTCTCGGTCCTCGATCGGCCGTGCCCGCACCCGGAGGGGCACCGTGGGATCAGTCTCCGCGACGTGCCGCCTCTTGCCCGGGCGGTGGCGCCGGACGCCGCGGAGGTGGACGACCGCGGGGGATGTCCCCACCGCATCGCCGCGCATGTCCGCAAGATGATCGACTACACGGGCGGATACCTGGGCGTCGAGGGCTGACGCGCTCCGCCGCCGCGGGCGCGGAAGGCTCGGCGGTAGGCGTGGGGGCTGACGCCGGTGGTGCGCTTGAAGCGGTCGCGGAAGGCGGTCGGCGAGCCGAAGCCGACCTGGGCGGCGATCCGTTCGACGGTGTGCTCGGTGGTCTCCAGCAGGTGCTGCGCCTGGTGGACGCGGGCCCGGTGGAGCCACTGGAGAGGCGTGGTGCCGGTCTGCTCGCGGAAGTGGCGCATGAGGGAGCGGGCGCTCATGCCGGCGCGCGCGGCCATGTCGGCGACGGTGAGGGGACGGGACAGGTCGTCCTGGAGCCAGGCGAGCAGGGGTTCGAGGACGGAGCCGCGGGGCGTGGCCGGGCACGGCTGCGCGATGAACTGGGCCTGCCCGCCCTCCCGTTCGAGCGGCATGACCGACAGCCGGGCGGCGTCGGCGGCGACCGCCGAGCCGTGGTCCAGGCGGATCATGTGCAGGCACAGGTCGAGCCCGGCGGCGGCCCCGGCCGAGGTGAGGATCCGCCCGTTGTCGACGTAGAGGACGTCCGGATCCACCTCGATCCCGGGATGGGCGGCGGCCAGCAGGGCGGCGGCCGACCAGTGCGTCGTCGCCCGCAGGCCGTCGAGCAGCCCGGTCGCGGCGAGGGGGAACGCGCCGGTGCAGATGGAGGCGATCCGGGTGCCGCGGGCGGCGGCCTCCGTCAGCGCGTCGTGCACGGCGGGCGGCAGGGGCGCCGTCGGGTCCGCGGCGCCGGGGACGATGACGGTGTCGGCGTCCCGCAGCCCGTCCAGTCCCCAGGGCGCGCGGAGCGTGAACGCCCCGGCGTCGACCTCGGGCTTCTCGGCGCAGACGCGGACCCGGTAGGCGGGGCGGCCGTCCGGCAGGCGGGTCCGGGTGAAGACCTCGATGGGGGTCGACAGGTCGAACGGGATCACGCCGGGGAACGCGAGGACGGCGACGGTGTGCATGGCGAGAACGTAGCCGACCGCAGCGCCGCCGCCAGGGGTGTCTCCGGCCGTTCGGCTCTGTCAGAGGGGTTCCGGGCGGCTTGGCGGTATTCCGTTGGGAGATGGCATTTCCGCCACTGGGCGGCGTGATCGCGGACGGTTAGCTTCGGTCCCGCATGACCGGGCCCACCGAGGAGAGCCGATGCTGATGACCGTCCTGGCGCCGATCCTGATCGGCGCCGCCTACGCCGCCGGGATGTCGTTGATCAGGGAGCCGCACCGGCGCCGGTTCAACGCGGTCATGGTCGCCGGAGCGGGCGCCGCCTACCTCAGCGGCGGCGGTCTCGGCGGCTGGGAGTTCCTCTTCACCGCCGCCGTGACCTACTGCGCCTACCGCGGGCTCGAATCGTGGACGTTCATCGGCGTCGGATGGCTGCTCCACACGGCCTGGGACGTGGTGCACCACGTGAAGGGCAACCCGATCGTCCCTTTCGCGCACGGATCCTCGCTCGGCTGCGCCATCTGCGACCCGGTCATCGCCCTCTGGTGCCTGGCGGGCGGGCCGTCCCTCATCGCGCCGTCCGTCCGCCGGCTGCGGCGGCGGACGACGGCCGACGAGGCGTGAGCGGCCCGGGTCAGCTGTTGAGCGAGGACGTGCGCCGTCGCGGCCTGCGCGAGGGGGCGGCCGTGTGGGAGTTCCCGCGCTGGGAGCCGGCGGCGGGACGCGGCTTGCGGGGCGGGGCGGCGTTCGGAGCGGCGGCGGCGCGGGCCGGCGGGCGGGCGCCGGTGATGCGGGCCAGGTCGGCGTCGCCGGGGCGGACGCGGGAGACGCGGGGGGTGATGCCCGCCTTGGCCATCATGGCGTCCATCTCGCGGCGCTGCTCGGGCAGGACGAGGGTGACCACGGTCCCCGCGTTCCCGGCGCGGGCGGTGCGGCCGCCGCGGTGGAGGTAGTCCTTGTGGTCGGCGGGCGGATCGACGTTGACGACGAGATCGAGCTCGTCGATGTGGATGCCGCGGGCGGCGACGTTGGTGGCGACCAGCACGGTGACGTCCTTGCTGTGGAAGCCGTTCAGCGCGCGGTTGCGCTGCGACTGCGTCTTCCCGCCGTGCATCGCCGCGGCGCTGATCCCGCGGGCGGTCAGCTTGCGGACGAGGCGGTCCGCCTGGTGCTTCTTGCCGACGAACATGATGACGCGGCTCTCGCGGGCCGCGATGTGCACGGTCGTCTCGTGCTTGTCCTCGTCGGCGACGTGCAGCAGGTGGTGCTCCATGGCGGTGACCGCTCCGGCCGGAGGGTCGACCGAGTGGGTGACCGGGTCGCTGAGGAACCGGCGGACGAGCCGGTCGACGCCGCCGTCGAGCGTGGCGGAGAACAGCATCCGCTGCCCGTCCTGCGGGGTCTGCTCCATGAGCCGGGTGACCTGCGGCAGGAAGCCGAGGTCGGTCATCTGGTCGGCCTCGTCCAGCACGGTGGTCCGCACGGCGTCGAGCCGGCAGTCGCCGCGCTCGATCAGGTCGGCGAGGCGCCCGGGCGTGGCGATCAGGACGTCGGCGCCCCGCGCGAGCGCGTTCGCCTGCCGCCCGATCGGCAGGCCGCCGACCACGGTGGTCGTCCGCAGGTCCACGGCGTCCGCGTACGGTTCGAGCGCGGCGGTGACCTGCTGGGCGAGCTCCCGGGTGGGGACCAGGACCAGGGCGAGGGGACGCCGGGGCTGGGCGCGGTGGCCGGCGGTGCGGGCCAGCAGCGCGAGGCCGAACGTGAGCGTCTTGCCCGAGCCGGTGCGTCCCCGGCCGAGGACGTCGCGTCCGGCGAGGGCGTTCGGGAGGGCCGCGGCCTGGATGGGGAACGGCGCGGTCACGCCCTGGCGGACCAGCGTCTCCTGGATCGGGGCGGGCAGCGCCAGCTCGGCGAACGACGCCACGGCGGGGGCCGGGGGCGTGGACTTGGCGGCGGGGGCGGAGGCGGGCGCCGGCTCGGATGCGGGCCTTCGCTGCCCGTCCGCCGGACGGCGGGCGGGACGGGACCGGGAGCCTCGGGCGCTCGATCGAGGGGTGCGGGGCATGGTGAAGCCCGCCGATCGTGACCGTCCACCCCTTGCGGCTCGCGCGGTCGAGGACGAGGACGGCGCGATCGAGGGCCAGCGGATGTGCCGGGAGTGGGCCGGGC